>JAFQNY010000127.1 GCA_017395765.1 bacterium | reverse complement strand
TCTTCGACCGCAGGTCGATGATGACGGCAAATTAGAATTTTAAAAGCTGGATTCCCGCTCTACGCGCGAGAATGACAGGATTATATGTTAGCAGCTAATATGTCAGCTCTTGATTCAACATACACTTCCCCCTTCAACTAAAGTGTAAACGTGCTCTAATTACTCACGGTAAAAGACACCTTCCCTTCCAACCTTACATTTTTTACTATAGGTAGTAAAATTAGGAAGTCTTATTCCAAAAATAACAGGAGTTGATTCTAAACAAGATGCTACCGTTCGCGAACTCCTTTTAGCAATCGTATTGTAACCTACTTTATAACTAATGTCATATTTACCTGCAGGAATAACCCATTTATCATATGAAATATCTTTTCCGATACCCAAAAAGTTTCGATAACTTCTATGGATTCCAGGAATATTCTCAACTAACTTAGGTTTAAAAAATTTCCATGTTGCTCCTATTGTTATTGCCATATTTAATTCTTTTCCTTTTACAATTAAATTTTCACAAACTCTTCTTAAATATTATTTTCTATAAGTCATCAATCTACCAATTAATTCCATAGCAGACTGTAACCCTTTTTTATCATTTTTTTGTGCACATTTAACGGCTTTTTCAACTGCATTATCCAATTCTGATAATGGTAGCTTTGCAGTTTTCTTTGGTAAAACATTTGCAAAATAATCAAGAACAATATTGGAATTAAGTTTTAGCATTATTTTTTCCCTTTCATAACTATGTCATTTTAACATTTCATATATATATAAAAACTTTTTCAAATTTTAGATTGCTTTTATTTATTTATTTATTAAGAATTTGTTACAAACTGGATTTACGGAAAAACTCTCGTTTTGTCTTGCTCTGTCACATTTAACGGTAATTTTGAGTTTTACCTTCGTGATTTCATTATTTGACAAAGCACTCCGGCATGTCCTAAATTATTCGCAATTGTACATGTCAACGACGTAACGACTTCTTCCACTTTACAGGGTCGCCCTACCGAAAATCCACTCAACCCCTTCGTGCTTCTTGTAAACGATGGGGAACAGAGGTAAACATTTTAAGCATAACGCAACAACTAAAGGTTTAAACATAAATAGGATGAAAGTTTCCCACAAACTAAAAAAACGGGCTAGGTTTTCCTAGCCCGTTTTTTTTATAGAAAATAATATTAACTTTCAAATTGTTCTGCAACTTCAAAAGGTTGCTCTGCTAATTTTAAAGTTTCTCTGTCGATTATGCCTCTCTTAAGTTCTGTAAAAGATGCTTTTTTCGAATTAAACATTTTCTTAAGATATTCATATGAAATTTTTGGATCGCATTTTGTGCCGCAAGTGAATAAATCTACTGCTGCGTATCCTAATTCCGGCCATGTATGAATTGCTAAATGACTTTCTGAAATAATAACTACACCGCTAACACCGTATGGATTAAACATATGAAAACATTTTTGAACGATTGTAGCTCCGCATTCTAAGGCTGCGTCAACCATATGTTTTTCAACTTTATCTAAACTATTCAGAACGTTTGAATCACATTCAAAAAACTCTGCAAGGACGTGTTGTCCGAGATTAACTTTATCAAGATTTTGCTCTTCTAAAGCGTCAATTGAAGATGAAACTATTGCCAATTCATGTGCCTCCTTATTTTAAATTTAGTACTAACTTTCTATATTATATTACTATAAAAAACAAAAAATTTGTATTTTTTACACTTTTTATTTTTTTACTTAATAAATTGTTACAATTGAGAGGTTGTTTTTTTCTTGAAACTTAATAAAATTAATAATTTCGGTTTTTATTAATATTCATATAAAGATTAAATAAAGAAATCGGGTTTTTATGATTTTTTAGAATATAATATGAATAATCAAATAAGAATTATATAAAGGAGATAAAACATGCAATTTGTAGAAGATATCTTAACAAAATTAGAAACAGCTGATAATACAACTAAAAACCAATTAGAAAATTCTCTTGTAGCAAAAGGTTCTGCGGTTGTACCTGAATTGGTAAGCAAATTACAAGTTGTTAAAGGTGTAAAGAGAGGCGTTGTTGCAATGACTCTTATCAGAATTGGTGAAGCATCTGTTGAATATTTAAGAAAAGCTGCTTCAGACAACAAAGATTTTGAATGGGTTGCAAAATATCTTATTTCTGAAATTCAAGGTATTGCAGCTTAGATAAAAGTGTTTTTCAAAAAAGGTCGGATGAAAATCCGACCTTTTTTGTTATAATAGATTTATGGAAGAGAAAACAAAAGTTACGTTATATACAGATGGAGCTTGTAGCGGTAACCCCGGTAAAGGCGGTTATGGTGCAATTTTAGTTCATGTTGATTCTAACGGGGTTAAGCACGAAAAAGAATTTTCAGAAGGATTTGAGCACACTACTAATAATCAAATGGAATTATTAGCGGTAATTGTTGGCTTAGAAGCTTTGAAAAAATCATGTTCTGTAAAAATAATTTCTGATAGCAAGTATGTAGTCGATTCTATAGAAAAAGGCTGGCTTGATAATTGGGTAAAAAAAGGTTGGAGAAAGTCTGATAACAAGCCTGTTCCAAACTGTGAACTATGGAAACGACTTATTAATGCGATGAAAAACCATGATATAGAACTCGAGTGGATAAAAGGTCATGCCGGACATGAATACAATGAGCGTTGTGATAGGCTTGCCGTGGCTGCTTATAAAAAAGATGATTTAAAAGCGGAGGTTGGTTAAGATGAATGTCACAGCATACATCTGCTATACTTTACTCACGTGTATAATATCTTTTATTGCTTTGGTTTGTTGTTTATTATTTCATCTTATAACAAAACGGAAATTCAACCATGTATCATATATTATATTGGCTCCATTTATATTAGGATTGTATTTATTAATTCCTTTTTGTTGTGTTGTAAAAGGTATATGGTCAAATAATCCGGAGTTTATTCAATTAGCTTTGAAATTAGGGATTAATCCTTATGAAAGAAAAATGTGCTACTATGAATTGGGTAGTTTTTATGGAGATCCTTTTTACTCATATAAAAAAGATGGAAATAGAGCTATTGAATATTATGAAAAAGCTTTGAAGAATCATAATGTTAATGAAGATTTTTATCCCCTTGTAAATTTATATTTACTTAAAGGGGATTATGATAAAGTAATAAAATTAGATAAGGATAAGCATAAATCGCTTGTTGTTTTTGCTTATATTTTACAGAATAAATATACAACAGCTTTGAAGTATTATGATTCAAAAACTGTTTCGGCTTGTGATTTGTATATGAAAGCATCGCTATTAGAAAAAATTGGTAATATTAAAGAGTCAAAGCTTGTAAGAGCTCAAGCTGATATAAGTTTTTCTGAAGAGCTTAAATTTGTTAAGAATGTTGAGGCTTATAAGCAAAGCTGTCAAAAATATCAATCAGTTGAAGCATATAAGGATTATATTCAAAAACAACGTAAGCTATATGGTTTTATTAAGTAGTAAGATTTTTTTTAGAATTTTTTTTAGCCGTACTAGTTTTGCTTTATTAGTACCGATTCCGCAAAGAAGCATTGTTGTTTTTTCATTCGTACGCTCGTCTTCTATGCCATATTGATTAAAAAGTTTATCAGATAATTCATAGCCGCCTTTTAATAGAATTTTTGTCGGGTCGTCGTTTAGTTTTTCAACATTTAAAGCTTTAATATTTTCTAAAAGCTCTTTTATACATTTACTCCCTCTTGAAGAATTTAAAAAGTTTAAATTAGCTTCGATTGTTGCTAACATAGGGTATGATGGTGATGTTGTATTAATCATTGATAAGGCTTCTGACGGATCTGTTTTGTTTGAGTGCAAAAGTGCAGTTGGGTTAATACCGCCTGCAGTTTTGTGAAGAGATTGTACTGTAAAATCCGCATGTTTTACGGCGGATTCAGGTAAATCTTCACTAAATGGATATAACGCCCCGTGAGCTTCATCGACAATTAATGTTACGTTTTTTTGACGGCAAATCTTTGAAATGTTGCTTACGTCAGCCACAAACCCTTCATAAGTGGGCGATGTTATAACTAAAACATCCGGCTTTTGTTTTTCAATAATTTCTTCAACTTTGCTGATAGTAATAGCCTTATAAACTCCTAATTCATTGTCAAGGGGTAAATGATATTCAATAACCTCTGCACCGCTTAATTTTGCGCCATTTTTATGGCAAGGATGAGCCTTATCCCATATTGCAATTCTTTTTGATTGAGATGCCAATATCGCTGATATAATACCACTTGTAGAACCATTTGTTAAAAATTTTGTGTATTTTGTTCCGTAAATCTTTGCAGCTTTTTCCTCTGCTTTCGCTAAAGCTTTTTCCGGATTAAGTGTGTCAATTTCAGAAAGATCAGAGCGATACCATTGGTAAAATTTATGATAAAGACAAAATTTGCCGTTATGGCTCGGTGTTGTAAATAATGTTTTTGAAACTTTTGTTTTTAAAATTGATATTAAACTCATACATATTATTCTATAATAAAAAACTCCCAAATCGGGAGTTTTTTTAATTACATTTCTAAATTCATTTGAGAGAATTGAATTATTTTATTCTTACCTCTGTGTTTTGCGTTATACAATGCGTGTTCGGCATATCTTATAACTGTGTTTGCGTCCTCTTCTGTATCAGGCATACAAGGATATGTTGAAATCCCTCCTGATATTGTAATTTTATGAGGTTCTTCTTCTCCGGCAGGAATAAATTCCATTTTCTCAACTTCTCTTCTGAATCTTTCGCCAAATAAGAATGCATTTTCTTCAGAAGTGTTTGGCAATACCAATAAATATTCTTCGTCGCCATATCTGGTAACAATATCTTCTTTACGAGCCATAGCTATTAATTTGTTAGCAATGTTTTTTAATAAAATATCGCCCCATTCGTAGCCGTACATATCATTAACAACTTTGAAAAAGTCGATATCAAACAATAAGCAAGAAAGTCTAGTACCATATCTTCTTGAACGAGAAATTTCTGATTCAAGACGTTCTTGAAGGTATCTTCTGTTATGAAGTCCTGTAAGCTCGTCGGTTGTACTAACTTTTTCGATTTTGTCTTTGTATTGTTTGATTTTTAACAAAGCTTTTGTACGAATTACTAATTCTGTTGTATTAACCGGCTTCTGTATGAAATCATAACCTTCAGCACGAACAGTAAAATCTGTGAAGATATTACCTACAAACAGAATAGGGCAAGGTAATTTGTTTGTCATTAATACATCTTTAAAGCTTGCCACTTCATCAATGATTATAAGAGATGGGTTGTGGGTTGCGAAATCTTTCAATTCCGCACCCTTTACAACTCTTACATTAACTTCGTCTATATCTGCCAATGCCGCTTCGTAGCTGACTAAAGGCATATCAGTATAAATTATAATGTTATCCATAAAGCTCCTTTTTAGTTG
>JAFQNY010000126.1 GCA_017395765.1 bacterium | reverse complement strand
GTAAATCAAGAACTGTAGTTTGAACTTCTTCTTCTACATTTACCTCTGCCCCACCAAAGAAATAAGGAACTGCATCTGTAATATCAGATAACAAAGTTAACGGTTCACGAGTAATTTCAACCATTTTTGTATATTGAGCATCTGTTAAAGTTGTCAAATCGTATTGTGTTAAATACTTTTTAAGCATTTCTTTTAATGTTTCAATTGGAAGAGCTTTGATATAGTGACTATTCATCCACTTCAATTTATCGTATTCAAAAATTGAATTAGATGATGATATTTCACCAATTCTGAAATCTTCTGCAATTTTGTCCACAGATTTTACTTCTTCACCGTCAGATGGCGCCCAACCAAGTAGAGCAACAAAGTTTACAAGAGCTTCTGTTAAATAGCCTTGTTCAACGAAATCAGAAACAGCAGTAGCACCGTGACGTTTAGAAAGTTTACTTCTATCCGGAGCAAGAATCATACCTAAGTGACCAAATCTTGGAACATCAAAGCCTAAAGCTTCAAAGATTAGGATTTGTTTGTAAGTATTTGAAATATGGTCTTCGCCACGAATAACGTGAGAAATTTTCATTAAAGCATCATCGATTACAACCGCATAGTTATAAGTTGGAGCTCCATTAGATTTCATAATTACAAAGTCACCAATTAAATCAGTGTCCATGTGTAATTTGCCTTTTACAAGGTCTTCGAATTCTAGAATTGATGATTCATGGAAAGCTTTTTGAGCTTTTGCAATATTGAATCTGATAGCAGGTTTTCTGCCTTCAGCTCTTAATTTCGCTTTTTCTTCTTCTGTTAAGTTTTCACATTTTTTAGAATACACATAAGCTTTTTTATTAGCGGTTGCTTCTTCTTTTTCTGCTTCTAATTCTTCAGGAGTGCAGAAACACTCATAAGCAAAACCTTTGTCTAAAAGTTCTTGAATATACTTTGGATAAATATCAAATCTCTCAGATTGAGTATATGGTCCGTATTCACCACCTACATCCGGACCTTCATCCCAATTGAGCCCTAAAGCTTTAAGTGAATCAAAAATATTATCTACATATTCTTGACTTGTTCTCTCTGCATCAGTATCTTCTATTCTTAAAACAAATTTTCCGTTATTTTTTTTAGCAAACAAATAATTAAAAAGCGCAGTTCTGGCTGTCCCTACGTGTAAGTTTCCGCTTGGAGACGGCGCTATTCTTACTCTAACTTCACTCATGTCTTAACCTTCCTTTTTATACATTTACCCCAAAATTATCGTACAAAGAGTATTAATTGTAAAGCAAAAAGCCGGTATTTTTTTTAAGTAAAATACCGGCTTTTTTGTTTTTTAATTTTCTACATCTAAATGTTTTACTTGAACATCCTTTCCATTTGCAATGGTTAAAATATTTGCATCTGCATCGTATTGTATATTTTCAGCTTGCAGATGTTCGCCCTCGGCTCTTAAATAAAGGCCCCTTTTCCAAATTGCAAAATTTTCTAAATCTGATAACTTGTCGTAATTAAAAACATAAGATTCTTTACCACTCTTGCGCATCAACAAAACGTCATTATTTTGTTTCAAACGATCTTCTATAGAATACTTGTTGTATCCTCTGGCTTCTTTTCTATCTATAACACCATTTGAATCCCAATCAAACATTTTAATTACAGCTTTTTGAGATTCAGTACCATTTTTTAAAACATACTCAACCGGTGTTCTGTTAGAAACTTTAACTTGAAATTCACTCATATTTTACTCCTTTATCCTCAATAACATTGCTAAATATATAAAGTAATCCAACTCACCTGTATTGACTTTTTTAGTAACAAAATTTTACATTACTTAATATAACGACATAGCGCTCTCTTAATATTTTTGAAAAAACTAAAATTTTGATGTATAACGTTAGTATGAAACGTATTGCGGGGAGTATAGTTTTATTTTGTTTTGCACTGTTTTATCAACAGTCGGCTTATTCTGCCAATGTTGTTACTCTGGATAAAACAACATTAGAAAAACCTGAAATCAATTATGAAACAAAAGACCAAACAATAAAAGGTTCTTTATTAGTTAATGATTCTACGGATTTAGCAAGCATAATTGATGAGCAAAAAAAACATGATTTAAAAGATTTAGAACGACTTTGGCAAGGAACGGTCGAAAACAATCAAGTTATTGAATTTGCGCTTAAAAAACTTGCCACTCCTGAATCCCAAAGAAGAATTCATTCTTCTTTGATGGCAAAAACTTTATCAGCAATCGTTTCAGGAGCATCTTTTGTCCCAAGCTTAATGGGTGCGAATCCTGCGATTCAAACATCAGCATTTTCTGCGGGAAGACTGGCTCAAGGGCTTCTTAACAAGAAAAACGTTCCGCAAGAAACCCCTTTGACAGACACCGAACTTATTGAACTTGCTGGTATGGTTGAAGATTTACAAGATACGTTAATAAGTTCTTACTACAATTATAAAAACACCTTAACCCAGCTTAAAACAACTCGTTCAAAAATGCTTTTGTATAGCAGAAATTACACAAACGCATTAGACAGTTCCGACATTATGGAATTATCCATTTCAACTGCACTCTATGATTCAATGAGGTTAAGAGAATTTGAATTGGAACAATCCGCAAAAAAATATCACATACAGCTTCAAAGACTTGCCGGTAAAAAGGCGGTTGATAATTTAGAAATGTACCAATATGATTTCGATTCTGTTTTATACAAAGACTCCGAATCAACATCAAAAGGAGGAAAAAAATGAAAAAAATAATCCTTTTCCTTCTGACAATCGGGATTCTTCAACAAACAGCTTTTGCCGGAATCGAGTTAAGTGATGTTAAGTCACCTAAAGATCCTTTTTACAAAATAGGACCTACTGATTCTCCTGAAAAGAAGTTAGATTTTGAAATCCAACCGACAATACAACCTAGCGTACAAAAAGATATAACCATAGAAGATAATCAAAATTTAACATACGCTGATTTAAGTATAAAAAAAATGGCATCAGAAATCTCAAAATCGATTGAAATAGATTACAATGATATGCAAGCAGACTTGTCACTTTTATGGCAAGGGGCGGCAATGAAAAGCGATACAATCAAATTTGCCATCTATAAATTATCAAACCCTGACAAAGATAAGCCTGATAGCGGTGCTGTTAAAAAAGTTTTGACAACTATTGCCGGAATGTCAACTATGATAGGCGCAGGAATGGGTAACCCTGTTATGGCAAGCGCAGCTTTAATCGGAGGAAACACTCTCGGCATAATGTCAAATGACACAAAAGCTATGAACTACAAATATACTCAGGTTACTGACGCAGATATGATTATATTAGTCCGAAAAGTTGAAGAACTTCAGCAAAAAGTAGTTGATATGTATTATGATTACCTTACAGCACGAGAACTCTTTAATATGACGTCTGAAATGGTAGAAAAAGCTCATTCTAATTACAAATTAGCTCAAAAATCTCCCAAAGCAGTGGTACTTATGACGGATACCTTCTACAGAGAAGCCTTGGACGAACACCAAAAAGCTAAAGGTGCATTTTTTGAAAAACGCTCAAGATTGGAACAACTTGTCGGAATGGACGTTTTCAGAGATTTCGAAGCTAATATTGACGCCAGAGAAAAATAAGTCCTCAAAACGGTCGATTTTTCTTGGATTTGCTTTACATTTGCATAAAAACGTGATACTTTGAACTTAAAAAAGGATTTTAAAAAATGTTTGAAAAGAATATGGAATTTATTGATAACGTCGCATTGAAGCGTAGATTATCAAAGTTGTCCCCGATAGAATCTCGTATCGGAGTGTCATATTGTGTTGCTCCGACCAACGATTATGTTATTTTGAAAGATGACATTCCCGTTGATGATTTAAATGATCCAAGAGGTTCTGCAATTCAAACACTTTCTAACAATATAAAACAAGAAATGGGTAAAAATGATTCTATCATTATATTCGGAATGGGATTAGGATACTTATTAGACGAAACTTTTAATCGATATCCGTCAAAAATCTATATTTATGAACCGGATTTAAATCTGTTGCATTTTGTACTTAACAATGTTGATATCTCAGAACACCTATCAAGCGGCAGAATTTTTATTACAAATGAACTTGATGAACTTATTAATAAATTAAGCTCCGCTTACTTAACGCAAGATAAAGTAGAAATCGTTTATTTACCGAATTACGCAATTGTAAAAAACAAAGAACTTCTTTTAATGACTCAAAAAGTTCTTGAAACCTGCAAGACAAAAATTGTTGATATAAATACCATTACCAAATTTTCAGAACAATGGCTAATAAATTCTATCGAAAATATTTCAACAATAAACAAATCAAACGCATACTTATTATCTGATTTAGAAAAAAAATTCACAGGACAAACTGCAATGATAGTCGCAGCAGGACCATCATTGGATGATAATATACAAAAAATACAAGCAAACAGAAGCAAGTTTATTGTTATAGCAGTTAACAAAGTTGTCAAATATTTAAAACAAAATGGCATCACTCCGGATTTTGTTGTTTATTTAGATGCAAGGAACGCTTTAACAACCCTAAACGAACTTGGAGAATCCGCAAGCAGAATTAACTGCATTATGGATATAAGAGCTGACCATAATCTTCTAAAATTTGGGTTCAAAAAGATTTTTATAAACTTTTCTGATACCGATTTTTTTACAAAAAAATTAGCAAAATACAACAAATTTATGAAATTCTATGATTGCGGAGGTTCTGCATCAACATTCGCTCTTGTTGCAGCCATAAAAATGGGATTTTCAAAAATTGTTTTTGCAGGTTTAGATTTAGCTTTTAAAGACAATGTTATATATTCAACAGGGGAAGTTATGAACAGAACTTCTCAAAACGAAATAACAGTTGATAATGTAAAAAAACGTCTTGTTCAAATACCTTCCGTTACCGGAGAAATGGTTTATACAAGAGATGACTATGAAGCATACGTGCAACATTTTGCTACTATTTTAAAAGACTTAAACCATAATGAAGTTTATAATCTTACATCATTTGGTGCTAATATCCCGGGAATGAAAAATACAAGCTTCGACAACTTAGGATTTTATGACCAAATTTCAATGTCACCTACAACTATGCTTGAACCTTTTGAAATAAATTTAAAAGATTTTATGCAAGAAGAATTTCATATTATAAATAATATTATAGCAATGCTGTCTAAAGGAGTTTTCTCTCCTGCATTAGTGTCAACAATTGTTAAATCTTCCTTAATTTATCAATACATGCAAGCGGATGTTTTGAATGTGTTACAAAGGAATTTTGATCAAGAATTAGCACAACAGTTTATTGAAAAAACAAAAACTTCAATAAAATTTATAGTAGAAACTCTGCAAAAAAACAGAATGATATAATATCTAATGTATCATATATGTCGGATTTACGCCTAAAACTTTATCTTTCAAACGTTTAAAGCCTTTGCCGTAAATATATTTCATTTGTTCAACCAGATTTTCTTCAACATCAATAAGATACATATCGTGAACAATAAACTCTTTGATTATAAAAACAATACTTTTATTTTGAGTCCAAATAATATTTAGATCAGGATTCTCATTTTTAAAAGAAGAAATCTTTCCTACAAGACCTTCATTTTCATCCACGGTCATAATTACCATTCTTCCGCCCAAAGACATCTCAATATCTTTCGCAAAAGCGTGTTCAAAAACTTGACCAAAACGGGACTGAAAATTGTCATAACCTACTATTCTTATCTCAACATTGCGATTGTATGCATTCAGTAATTCTTGCTCAATAACTTTATAATCCTGAGACCAAATTTCCAAGTAAATTTCTCGTTTAGCATTTCTGATTGATTCAATAATACGGTTATGAATATTTTGTTTTCCATTTATTGTTATTACGGGTTCATTATAATTTTCTTTAACTTCCGGTAAATGTTTTTCCAAATAATTAATTGTTGAAGTCATTCTTTTTTGATAACTCGACAATATTTGTTTAGGTTTTATCGGAGTATAAGACACCGGTTTAGTATTCGTTGCGGCAACAACATTCTTTTCTTCTAAAGCTTTTAAAGTATCATACGTTCTGGACTGAGGTATATTTGCCAATTTAGCAACTTCATATCCTGTAGCAGGAAACTTTTTTAGCAACGCAACATAAACCTTAGCTTCATACGTATTAAACCCGATTTCTTTAAGTTTTTCTATCAAATCTGCCATAGCAAAATTTTAACAAAATTTTATTGTTCTTGCAAATTTGTATCTGCACTATGAGCATCAAGAATTGCTAATAAAGAATTTCTATAATCGGTTAATTCAAGGAATTTTTCTATAATTTTTTCACGTTCGATATAAGCTTTTGAACCTTCACGCAACGATATTTGCTGAATAAGTGTAATAAAAGTTTGGTTTGCGTCCAATAAAGATTCCATAGAATCCGTTGCATCAGATATCACATCTGAAAATTCTTGAGTTACTTTTGCCAAAACCGTCTCAAACACAAGTGTTGCTTCTTGAGGTCTATGTTCTTTTAAAGCAGCTTTTGTTATAGTTGAACACTCTGCCAACACATCTAATTGTTCTTTTGTAAACCCAAGCTTAAGTCCTTCATCATAAATAGTTTTCGACAAATTATCCAAAATTTCTTCATAATTTGCATTCGGCTCTGAGAATTTTGCAACTGTTTCTGTAAATATAGGATTCAAGATTTTGTTATATGATACAAAATTCATCATTGTTTCATGAATTTTCTTCAAAGTATCCTTCATTTCTTTGAAATCAAATTCTTTTGACATAAATTCGACATATTGTTCTGATAAACCTAATTTTTCTAAGAATAATAATGCCGTATCAGATTGATCATCAAGAAGTAAAGAATTTACCATAGCAACAATAGATTCTCCGGAGCCCATTTCATATTCACCTTGAGCTAAGCCGATTGAATACTTGTTAAACTTATCTTTTACATTCATTGCTAAACCTTCAGATAAAGATTCCATTATGATACTTTGAACCTCTAATAATCTTGCATAATTCAACCCTTTTTGTAAAAGAGCTCGATATGTTTTTTGGTAAGGTGTTAAATCAGTTTCATCTATAACGTGTTCCAACTGAGAGGCTTTTTTCGGAGTTTTTGCCTGTGATAATATATAGCTATCCAATAATTCTTTAGGGTTTTGTAAAATATGATAAGCGATTAATTGTGCACGTAAAACTTCTTGCCATTCATTGATAGCTTCTTTATCGTCTTTTATCAAAGCTTTTTCATATTTATTTAAGACTTCTCCAATTCTTCCTCTATATTTTTCTTGAATGAAAGAATTTTTAAAGGCTTTTTTCATTACTTCAATTTCTAATTTTTTGTTTTGTATAACCTTTTCTACAGTTTCAGTCGGCGTAGATTTTTCATACCCGCCAATTTCATCGATAATTTCATTGATAAACGGCAAGTAATCACTTAGAGAAGCCCCTTCTTCAAGCTCCAATGCATTTTCAGATGCTTTTGCAGTTCTTTGAACAGATTCGTCACTTTTATTCATTGTATAAAGTTCGCCCAAAAGTTTATTCAAGGCTATAAAATCTTCACCATAGAATTTCTTATCAGGATTTGTATTGTTTACTAAATCCATTAACTGACGAGTTAATTTATAACTTTCAATTTGCCTGTTCATAACATTTATCATATCCGTATTTTTTTCAAATGTTTCTACGAGATTTTCCATAGTTGTTTTGATAAACTCTTCATGGAACAAATCTGTTTGCGGATAAGCAGGAAATGCACCGTATTGTCTATAGTTTCTATCTTTGTATTTGTTAAACATTTTTTCAAAATTCAACATCGACAAGTCATTTTCAAGACTTCTGTACAAAGATGCAAAATCTTGTTTAGCTATTAAATATCGAGGGCTTTTTGTTAATTTATAATATTTATAGTGAGCCTCTGTATTTTCTTTACCTAAATCCGCAACTAAAGAATCATAGAAAATTGTATTCATTAAATCTATATTTTCTTGTTCTCTGTGCATTTTTAATTGGGTAATTATATCCCAAGCTTTTGCTTCTTTAATTCCAGTATCTTGAGGTTTTATTCGAGAAAAAATTTCTTTTTCAAACTCAGAGGTTGTCATATCTTGAATTCGTCTGTAAATTTCAACAAACTCTTCATCATCTAACGGTTTAAATTCCCTGTCAATAAATTTGATAATATGTTCATGCTCTTTATTGTCAGGCTCACGAGAGTCTAAATCTGCTAAATTAAAATATGATTTTTCAGAAATATAAGATTTAAATAGCGTTTCTAATTCGGCTC
>JAFQNY010000125.1 GCA_017395765.1 bacterium | reverse complement strand
AAAGAAGTATTTATACTTCTTGTTAAAGTTTGGTTAATACTTGCGTTCATTATTTCTCCAAAAGTCATCTTTTTAGAATAATATTTTAAATTCTCACGAACACGGTCAAACACAACAATTGTATCGTGCACAGAGAACCCGATAACAGTTAGCAAAGCTGTAACAAACAATGCATCAATTTGAACACCGTATAATAATCCTAAAATAGAGAACACTCCGATAACAAATACTGTATCATGTACCAATCCGAGAATCGCTGCAAGAGCATAATCAAATTGAAAACGAATAGTTAAATATGCAACTATACCCAACAGAGCCAATGACAACGCTATCATTGAATTTTTAAACAACTCACTACCCAATGTCGGCCCGACAGATGCAACTTGAACTAAATCCGCAGAGCCAAATTCTTGATTCATTACTGTTGAAATCTTATTAACTTCGTCAGAACCTTCTTCAATAAATTTTGTTCTTACGGACAAAATTGCCTTCAACCCTTCATTATCCTTAGAATTGATATTTATTATTTGCAAAATAGGAGTTTCAATACCGGCCGATTCGAGGTTATTTCTTACTGTTGTTAATGTTTCATTAGTTATGGCATTCTTTACTCCATACTGTAAAGTTGTTCCGCCTGTATAATCAATTCCGACCTTAACCGGAGTGTGAGTCGGATAAGTAATCATCGAATAAACCATTGCAATTATGCCAGGAATAAGAAGTATTGCTGAAATTGCTAAGTATATAAATTTATGTTTTACTATATCTAATTTCATTTTCTACCTACTTTCTAACCTACTCTAAGATACCAAACTTAGCTTTTTCACGTTTTGTTTCGACAGCTTGGAAACCTTCACCAATTTCTTCAGGTCTTAAACCAAACATTGCCGGATTTTTAAGAGAACCTGTACCAAATACTAAATGCATAAAGTTTTTAGTAATTGATATCGCACTAAACATTGAAACCATAACCCCTAAGGCCAATGTTAAAGCAAAGCCCTTAACGATGCTTGTTCCACAACAATACAAAATTACACAAGTAATAATTGTCGTCATATTTGAGTCAAATATACTTGTCCAAGCTCTGTCAAAACCTGAATTGATTGCAGTAAACAAAGTACGTCCGGCTTTCAATTCTTCTTTTGTTCTTTCAAAAATCAAGATATTTGCGTCAACAGCCATACCTACAGAAAGAATAAAACCGGCAATCCCTGCAAGAGTAAGCGTTACAGGTATAATCTTGAACAAAGCAAACAATATTAATCCGTAAATAATTAGCGCAACATTTGCTATTAAACCGGGAACTCTATAAAACATTCCCATAAACAACATTACAAAACCCAAGCCTAATATGCCGGCAATTTTTGATTTAGCAATACTGTCAGCACCCAATGTAGGACCTACCGTATTTTCTTCAATAATTTTAGCCGGTACAGGTAAAGCACCTGCATTTAATAAATCTACCATTTTTTTAGCTTCAGCATGCACAAAACCTGAATCACCACCTGAAATTACAGCCTTTCCGTCAGTTATAGGTTCTCTGATAACTGGAGCAGACTGCAATTCTCCATTAAAGAAAATTGCCATTGGTTGGCCGACCATAACTCTTGTCGCTTCAGCAAACTTTTTAGCACCTTCCATATTAAACTCTAAACCGACAACCCATTGTCCGTTTTGCGGACTGGTTGTTAAAGATGCACTTTTTAAATCTTTTCCGGAAATTCCTGTCGGTATCCATATTTCAGTCCCGTCAGGAAGTTTCTGAACTTTTTTAAACTCTAATTCCGCAGTTTCACCTAAATATGCTTTTGCTTGCTCCAAATCAGAAACGTCAGGAATTTCTACAATTAATCTTTTTTCTCCACTACGTTGAACAACAGTTTCTGATACACCAAGTTTATTTACACGATTTTCTATTGCAAACTGTAAACTTGACATCATATCCTGTGTTACTTTTTCGTTGTTGACCGGTTGAGCTTCAAGAACCAATCTTGAACCTCCTACCAAATCCAAGCCCAGTTTTGTCGGTTTAACGATAATTGCTGCAATTGCAATGACAACAATAACCATTATCGCCCAAAACATCTTCAATTTGTTTTTCATTTATATACCCCTTTTTACAAATTTAATTATAATCTAAAAAATTATTAAACAACTTAGTCACTGGGTGACTAAGTTAATTAAACACTTTTCTAAATTGAATCCAATGTGAATATTAATTCTGCTTTTTCTGCTTTTGTTAATTCCACCAAAGGTCTTCTGACATAGTCTTGAATTATTTCTTTATACTCTAATGCTGCTTTAACCGGAACAGGATTAGGTGCCATAAATAATTTCTTAAAAATAGGATATAATTTCATGTGCATATTTTTAGCAGTCATTACATCCCCGGTTTTAAAGTTTCTTATCATGGATTTAATTTCTTTACCAAATAAATGTGATGCTACGGAAATTACGCCATGTGCTCCCAAAGAAAGCATTGGGAGAGTTAAACTGTCATCTCCGGAATATATTGCAAATCCGGAAGGACAAACCATTTTTAACTCGGAAATTGTATCCATATCACCGGCACTTTGCTTAAGAGCAACAATATTTTCATATTTACGTGCAAGTGTTTTTACTGTATCCACAGACATATTTATACCGGTTCTTGAAGGAATATTATATAAGATAATCGGCAAATCTACAGCCTCAGCAACAGCCGAAAAATGCTCAATCAAACCTGCTTGAGAAGGCTTATTATAATAAGGAACAACAGATAATATAGCATCCGCTCCTTCTTTTTCAGCCCTTTTTGACATCATTACCGCAGTTTCAGTTGAATTTGACCCTGTACCCATTATAACTTTAGCCTTATTACTTACTGCTCTTTTTGCGCTGGACAAAATCTCAAGTTCTTCGTCGAATGTCAAAGTCGGAGTTTCACCGGTTGTACCGACAACCAAAACTGCGTCCGAACCCGTATTAATTAATTGATAAGCCAAAGTTTCAACTTTTTCATAATCAACTTCTCTTTTTTCATTAAATGGGGTTACCATTGCCGTAATAACTTCACCTGCATCATATCTCATATCCGTACTCCTTATCTCAGTTAAATTTTATACTAAAAACTAATAAATTTAAATAAAAATAACATTTTCTTTATTTTTCAATAAATTCATGTACCTCAAAATCATTATTGTCCATTTTATAAATTCCGACCTGTGTTGTATCATAGCCCCTAAGAGGATTATAAGTATATCTGTATGCAACCTCTGCCAACATCGAAATCTTATTTAACAACTTTAATTCAATAAGCTTATTAAACAATTCCTTATCAGAATATTCATCTCCCTTAATGATTCTCACAGAAATCACATAATTTATCGGAGCTTCTGAGTGAATTAATCTAAAGAAAAATTTTAACACCCAATCAACTTTATTAAAATTCTCATAAGAATATAAAAAGCCGTTTCCGTATTTAATAGGAAGAACACCGGTTTTTTCAGACAAAAACTTGTTCATTATTTGATTTTGCTCTTCCATATTTATCAAATTGTAACCCAAGGTATCTTTTTTAGGAAAAGTTTCTACATAAACCTGAAAATTTTTTATACCGGATTGTTCTTTTGTTAAAGAATTTTGCAACTCTTTATTAATAGAATCTTGTTGCTTTCTTTTAACCAAAACTCGGGCTTCATCATACATTTCTTCAACAAATTCAACAAATTTACCCAACAAGTTACAACCATAATAAATAGCACCAAAAATACAAACCGCTATCATATATTTATATTCAAAAATCGCACCGAATAATTGAATTGAACCGGTCGAAATTTGTTTTCCTATTTCAACAAAAAACTTCAATAACGGTTGAATAAAAAGTAACCAATCCCATTTATCATTCGTCAAATTTTGAATCCAATAAAGAATTAAGAAAAGAATGCAAAACATAGTTACTATTTTTAAAAAGTGAATAACATTTTTTAGAAACTTAAAAAATTTTAAAATATTATTATGCATTCTCATCCTCCGTAAAAAGAATATTATCAATAAGTCTAACCCCGTCAACCCTACATGCTATTAAAGCAATAGAATTTTCATCGGCGAATTTTTCTTCTTCTAAATTATTTTTATTTAAAATTTCTAAATACTCCATATCGTGTTTTTCGGTTAAATACGAATATGCCGTTTCTTTTAAAGCTTCGATATCTGTTATTCCACGCTTATAGCAAGCCTTGATATTATTCAAAATTTGGCTCAAAACAAGAGCATCTTTCTTACCTTCCTCAGATAAATATTTGTTTCTTGAACTCAAAGCAAGTCCGGATTCTTCTCTCACAATCGGACATTGAATAATCTCAATCGGGACATTCAAATCATTAACCATTTTTTTTATGATAATTACTTGTTGAGCATCTTTTTGTCCAAAAAATGCACAATCAGGTTGAACAATATTAAACAATTTCATAACTACGGTACAAACCCCGTCAAAATGCCCAACACGAGATTTCCCGCAAAGCTTATCAACAAAGAAATATGGGGGGTAAATATAGGTTAATGTGTCATTTGATAACCTATTATTACCGTACATTTCTTGTGCTGAAGGTGCAAAAACAATATCAACCTTTTCACCATCACAAAGTTCTGTATCAGCTTCCAAAGTTCTTGGATATTTATCAAAGTCTTCACTCGGACCAAACTGAATAGGGTTTACAAAAACTGATACGACAACTTTATCACACTCAGCTTTTGCTTTTTTAATTAAGCTCAAATGCCCTTCGTGTAAAGCTCCCATTGTTGGAACTAAACCAACTTTAAGCCCCTCAGCTCTCCATTTTTTTACTTCTTCTCTGACTTCGTTTATTTTATTTAATAACATTTTTCCTCTCATTTTGTTTTTTGTCATTTCGAGCTCGACTTGGAATCTATCAATGCTTTTTATTGAATAGATATACCCTGAATCAAGTTCAGGGTGACATCATTATTTAAATATCCTCAAACTTTCTTGTGTTAATTTTAAGCTGTCTTGTTTCAATGTTTGCAAGCTATCTTTTGCAAGTATTTCGACTCTTTCTGCTTGTTTTACAGCTTTATTCGGTTTTGGTGTTAATAAAAAGAATCCTAAACATATTAAACCAATTGTAGCTATTGAAGACGCAATCATTTTTGCAACATCTTTGTATAATTCTTTTATTTTGCCAGTGTAATCTTCATAATTAAACAAATTTTCTTCATTATACCTTCCAATCAGTAAAGGATTTGAATATTCTATATATTTATCAACTCCAACACCTTTTTCTTTGACATTATAAACTTCCGATAATTCAACACTATCATCTGCTAAAGGCTCTATCACAAAATCTTTTTCTTCGCCTTTTTTACCCAATTTAGCCTGAATATCTTCAGCCACATTTTTTTGGGATTTGGAAAATTGTGAATTATGAACAAGTCTTACTGCTTTGAAATTTATATTGTTGATAGATTGTATCATTAATTACCTCCAATTATCCCTAATTTTTCTTTTTCATTCTCATTCAACTCAAAAGATTCTTTTTTAGATGGAAACTCTAAATCTTTAACCTCTTTAGAATACTTTCTTACTCCATCTAGCATAATGTCATGAAGATTTGCAAACTTTCGTACAAATTTTGGCGCAAAATCCGTAAATTTACCTAAAATATCATCAGTTACAACAATTTGACCGGAACATCCTACTCCTGCACCAATACCAATTGTCGGAATATCTAAATTATTTGTTATATATTCAGCACTTTCTGCCGGCAAAAGCTCAAGAACAACCGCAAAAGCTCCGGCATCTTGAAGTTTTTTAGCACTCTCTAAAATCGCCTCAACAGCTTCAAAAGTTTTACCTTGTATTTTATAACCGCCTAAAGTATTCAAAAGTTGTGGTGTTAAACCCAAGTGCGCCAATACCGGAATTCCTGATTCTACCAACCTTTTTGTAAGAGATAATATATGTTCGTTACATCCTTCTATTTTAACCGCATTAGCTCCGGACTTAATCATTTTAGACGCATTTTCAAGCCCTTGTTCGATTGATAGATTATAACTCATAAAAGGCATATCCCCTACAATAAAAGAATTTTTAGCGCCACGAGCAACTGCAGATACAAAAATCAACATTTCATCAATTGTGATATTATATGTATTTTCATAACCCAAAGCTACCATTGCAAGAGAGTCCCCGACCAAAATCCCGTCAATCTCAGCCTCATCAAGAACTTTAGCTGTTGAATAATCATATGCGGTAAGCATCGCAATCTTTTCTTTATTATCTTTTAGTTTTTGAAATGTAGTTATCGTTTTTTTAGCCATTATAAAAACCTCTTGATCACTTGATCACTGTTTTCTTTGTTACTGTCTTACGATACCAGTAATACACTGCCCTTGCTACACGGTTTGAAGAATGTCTTACAAGACCTTGTTTATTTTCTTGAATAAGTTTTTGCGATACAACTTCAATCCCTATAGGCGCAATGTTTTCCATATCCAATCTCACCGGTATTGAACCATTTTTCGCATAACCGTCAGAAATATTATCAGGTAAAGAATTATTTACCAGTACTGCATCTATAATCTTTTTACCGCCTGCATGATTTAAAAGAGCATTAACATGGCTGGCTACAGAATAGTTATCTGTTTCTCCAGGTTGAGTCATAATATTACATACATATATTTTTTTGGCGTGAGAAGCTTCGATAGCTTCAATTATACCTGAGACCAACAAGTTTGGAATCACACTTGTAAACAAACTTCCGGGGCCTAAAATTATTAAATCCGCTTGTAAGATAGCTTCAATAACTTCAGGTAAAGCTTGACATTTTTCAGGTTCAGTAAATAACCGTTTAATTTTTTTATGTTCCTCCGGTATATTAGACTCCCCTTTAACAATAGTTCCGTCTTCAAACTCGGCTGCCAATTTCATATCATCCAATGTTGCAGGTAAAACCACCCCTCTAATGTTTAATACATTAGAGGATTCTTTAACCGCTTTAACCATATTCCCTGTAATCGCACAAAGTGCAGTCAAGAAAAGATTACCAAAACTATGACCTTCTAAACCTTCACCTTTTTTAAATCTGTATTGAAACAATTCTGTAATCAAATCGTCATCGTCAGCTAACGCTGCAATACAGTTTCTGATATCACCCGGAGGTAAAATTCCCATATCTTCACGCAATCTGCCCGAACTTCCGCCATCATCACCAACGGTTACAACTGCGGTAATGTTGTTGGTATATTTTTTAACCCCTCTCAAAAGCATTGACAAACCTGTACCGCCACCGATTGCAACGACTTTTGCGCCTTTATTAAGCTTACTTCTGCGATAAAGTTTTTCCAAAAGTGAATTCCCGCTTTTTGCAGAATCCATATCCATTATAGATAGTGTAGTTTTTTTCCACCCGTTAAAGAAAACAATCGCCCCGATAAAGATTATAGCTATAGCAATAATTTCTGTCGGTAAAACCAATGCCGCTTTCCTTATAAATTCCATAATTTGATAAATCGGTCTTATGTCAAATATAATCAATAAACCCAATACCATTAACGCTGAACCCAAAAAGATTAAAAATAACCATCTTTTTACGTTCAAACCGGGTATCAACCAACCCACGTCTTTTGAAACTTTTACATTATCACGAATTCTTTTTATCATATTAATCTACCCAACCAGAAACTTTTGCATTGTTGTAATTTACAGGAGTCGGAGTAATATACTCACGAACTTGTTTAATTAATTCAATTGAATTTTTATACTTGTTTGAAAAATGGATTGTATCAACATCAACAAAACTCACTCCGCCGGAAGTAGTTCTTATTTGAGAAGTGTGTAATAAATGTTGGAATCTTTTTACTAATTCAAAATTATTCGTATTATCATCTTTTGAATAGTCTACGGTCAAATCCGGATTGTAAGTTTTTTCCAAACATAACTCTTGAGCGACTTGAATCCCGATGTAATCAGCAGTTTTAGCGGTTACATCACCCACAGGAGCATAATACACAAGCCAATCAGAGCATTTTTTAATCGCACGAGCAATTGCACAAGAAAAAGTAAAATCTTCTCCCGCCATTTTATACATAGCACCATGAGGTCTTACATGTTCAATATTTAACCCATATGCTTTTGCAAAAGACATTAGCGCACCAACCTGATAAACTACTAAAGACTCTAACTCATCCTCTTTTAAATCAACAGGTCGATATCCAAAACCTTGAATATCATTGAATCCAATATGCGCACCGATAGCAAGATTTTTTTCTTTTGCCTTTAACATTGCGTCTTTGATTGTCAAAGGATCACCCGCATGAAATCCGCAAGATACGTTAACTGAACTTACGTAATCTAACAGCTCAAATTCACTATTATTCTTAAACATCCCGTATGCTTGCGCTAAATCACAATTGAAATCTATATTCTTAATCGATTTTCTTTCCAAAACTTCTTGCATTTTACTCTCCTAAAAACTGGTTTTTATAAGTAAATTATACTACTAAAAGAATATTTTAAAAGAATTTAAATTAATGTTAAAATATTTTTATGGAAAACTTGGAACAAGTAAAAAAAGCTGTTGAAATCGAAGTAAAACACAAATATATCAACATTAACGGCAAAAGCCGAAGTTTTTCTTCGTTCATTTGTTCCGTTCTGAGACAAGAAATTAAGCTATACCCTGACAACCCAAAGTGGAAGGTGCTTTTAGAGCATTTTGAACGGTATCCTATGGAAACTGTTCCTTCAAGAAAAAAATCTTTAGAAAGATTAGTATCTGTCATAAAGGCGCAATACATCGCTCCACAAAGAACAGAAGACAATCAGTCCTCTCAAAGTGACAAAAAACCTATATCAGAACTTGATGTAACGTATATAAAAGGAGTAGGACCTAAGATTGCGTACTTGTTAAACAAACTTGGCATCTACACAGCAAACGATTTGTTGTATTATTTCCCAAGAAAACATATCGATTATTCAACAAGAACAAGAATCCGAGACCTTGAAGAAGGAATGAACACGACCATATTCGGAACAATTAAAGCAGTAGAAGCATTCACAACAAAAAATAATCTCGGGGTAATTAAAGTCAGAGTCGCTGACGGAACCGGCAGATTAAACCTCAACTTTTTTGCGTCAAAATCATCAAAATTTGTAATGGAAAGAATGAAAAACCAGTTTCCTAAAGGCTCGGGAATTATGGTCTCAGGCACTGCAAAATTTAATTCTTATGACGGAATAATGACTCTTGATAAACCAACGTATTCTATTATGGACGACGATATTTTAAATTCTAAAAACCTGAATATGGCAAGAATCGTCCCTATTTACCCGTTAAGCGAAAACCTTAATATTAAGACCGTCAGAAAAGCTATTAACTATGTTTTAGAAACCTATGCAACAGAAATTGAAACAGTTTTACCGGATTTTTTAATAAAAAAATATAGTCTTATGGAAAAGAAAGAAGCTCTAAAACAAATTCATTTTCCGGATGATAAAGATAAGCTTGAACAAGCCAGATTTACACTCGTTTTTGAAGAATTCTTTTTAATCCAACTCAAACTTGCAATATTGAGAGAAGAAAATAACAAAAACTTGAACTCAATTCCGCTAGAAATCAAAAAAGACGGTTTAGTTATGAATTTTATAAACTCTTTGCCGTTTGATTTAACATCCGCACAAAAACGTGCAGTAAATGAAATTTTAAACGATTTAAATTCAACAAAACCTATGCAAAGACTACTTCAAGGTGATGTCGGAAGCGGTAAAACAGTTGTTGCAACAATTATGTTACTTGCGGCAATAGAAAACGGTTATCAAGCCGCAATAATGGCGCCAACTGAGATTCTTGCACAACAACATTATCTCAATATGGCAAAATGGCTTAATCCACTCGGGATTAAAATTGAATTATTCTTAGGAAGTATTGGAAAAAAACGCAGAAAAGAATCCGAAACAAACTTAAGAAACGGACAAGTTGACATAGCAGTAGGAACACACGCATTAATCCAAGAAAGCATTGAATTTGCAAACTTAGGAGCAGTTGTTATAGACGAGCAACACCGCTTTGGGGTTAAACAAAGACTTGCTCTGAGAAAAAAATCCCAAAATCCTCAAATCCTTACAATGACTGCGACTCCAATACCGAGAACTCTTGCAATTACAATGAACGGAGATTTAGACTTGACTATAATAGACGAATTGCCTAAAGGGAGAAAACCGATTGAAACAAGTCTTACAAGTTCCAGAAGGCAAATAGCGTCATTAATAAGACAAGAAATAGAACAAGGTCGACAAGCTTACATTGTATATCCTTTAATCGATGAGAGCGAAACTCTTTCAGCCAAAGCTGCAACAATAGAAAAAGAGCGTTGGGAAACAGAGATTTTTCCTGAGTACAAAATCGGACTCCTCCACGGAAAACTTAAAAACAGCGAAAAAGACGAAGTAATGGAAAAATTTAAAAATAAAGAGTTTGATATACTTGTTTCAACAACCGTTGTTGAAGTCGGAGTTGACGTTCCGAATGCAACCGTTATTGTTATAGAAAACGCTGAAAGATTCGGACTTTCTCAACTGCATCAGCTCAGAGGACGAGTCGGAAGAAGTGATTTACAATCCTACTGCATACTTTCATCAAACACAAAATCCCAAGAGACCAGAGCAAGGCTTGATATAATGTGTCAAACAAATGACGGCTTCGTTATTGCAGAAAAAGATTTACAAATCCGAGGCCCCGGAGAATTTTTAGGAACTCGACAAAGCGGATTACCGGATATGATTATTGCAGATTTGGTTGCAGACTCAAAGATTCTGGAACTTGCTCGAAGTGAAGCCATCGATTTTGCAAGAAAATATAATATCGATGATTATCCGCTACTAAAAGAATCAAAAGGCTTAAACTTTGATGGCGACCTACTTGGCGGAGGATAGAATTAATAAATAAAAATAAGCGGTGCAAATAACACAACTCTCTAAATAAAAAGACCTTTTACATTTTGTAATAAATAAACAATTTTTAATAAAACATGTTTAATTTTTCGATTTTCTGATAAAATACTTGTGAGAGGCTCTTAATTATGAACACTAAAAAAATATATGTATCGTTATTAGTTTTTTCAAGTTTACTCACAGCTCAAAATGTTGATGCCAAGATGACAAAAGAAGCTCACGCATTATATCAACAGGCTTGCGCTTATGAGTACAAAAGTGATTATAACACCGCTATCAGAATCATTGAACAAGCTTTGATGATTAACGGTGAAGACGCAATGCTTTACACAAAAATTGCCGGATTATATTCAGATATCGGGAATTACAAAGAATCCCTTTCCGCATACAAAAAAGCATTAAAACTTCGTCCAAACGATGCGTTTATTTATATTAGTATGGGAAATATTTTACAAACAATGGGTGATTATGAAAACGCTTACAACGCATTTAAGCAAGCCCAAATAATCTACCCTGAATATAAATACAATTATCTTAATTTAGCAAATATAGAATATTTCAGAAAAAATTACAAAAATGCAACAGAATACTACAACGCTTTTTTGAGCGCTTATCCTGACCATATGGAAGCAGGAGAAAATTTGGCAAATGTTTATTTGCTCTCTTCTCAACCGGAAAAAGCTTGCGAAATTTATTCAAATATTTACAAAATCTATCCGTCAGCTTTCACCGAGTTTGAAAAATACGGGACTGCTTTATTCGAAACAAAACAATACCAAGCTTCCGCTGAAATCCTTGAAAAAGCTCTTCTCAGCGATGAGGACAGTGAAAATATAAATGCCAAACTTGCATTAGCATATCAAAACTTGGGTGACAACGAAAAAGCTTTGAAAAAATTCAAAAAAACTTTCGAATTAAATCCTGAATTAACAAACCTCCGATTTGATTATGCTAATCTGCTCGGGAATTTAGACAGAAACGATGAAGCAATCGAACAATACAAAAAATATATTACGGCATTTCCGGAAGATGCAAATGCATACAGAAATCTTGGCTTAGTATACAAAAAAATAGACAACAACGATTTAGCTTTATTTAACTTTGAAAAATCATATTCCAAAGATTCTTCAAACGTAGAAACAAAAAAAGAATTGGCTTATTGTTATCACAAGAAAAAAGATTATGTAAATGCCCTAAAACATTACAATTTTGCATTAAAATCAGAGCCGGACAACCAAGAGTTATTAGCTAACAAAGCTTTAACCCTACATGCTATGAACAACTACGTTTCTGCCATAGAAATTTACAAAGAAATTCTTGAAAAAAATCCGAACGAAAGAATTGAAAAAAACTTAACTGCAGCATCTATTGCTTACGGATATAATCTATATGACAAACAAGACTACGGTCAAGCTATTTTATACTTCCAAGATGCAATAGAATTGAACGACAAAGAAGCTTCCGCATATTTTGGTTACGCAATGGCAAATGCAAAAATGGGTTGCAACGATGTTGCCTTAGCCAGCTATGAAAAAGCGGCAATGCTCGCTCCGGGAAATATTGAATACGCAACAGCTTTAAACAAATATCGTTCAGAAAATAAAACTTCAGACGATTCAGAAAAAAACATTGATATCAATCCTTCTGAAACCGAAGAGCCAATAGTTTCAAAACCGGAGGAAGAAATTTTATCACCTCAAGGAAAACTAATCAACGAAGGTGATGATTTATACAAAAAACAAAAATACGAAGATGCAATTCAAGCATATACAAAAGCGGTTGTATTTAATCCGGCTGACAAAATTACAATGCTAAAGATTGCAAATATTTATAAGCTTTTAGGAAACAATGCAAAAGCTATCGGATTCTATGACAAAATCATAACCATAGATAAGAATTGCGCTGATGCGTATTTTAACAAAGGTTTGGTATTTGCAAACCAAAAAAACTATGACGAAGCAATAAACTGTTTCGAAAAAGTTATTCAAATAGCACCGGAAAATCCTTATGCATACTATTCTTTAGGGATAGCATATGAGCTTAAAGATATGCCAAATAAAGCGCTTGAATATTATCATTTGTACACCGGACTTGAATCCGATGAAAAAATGTTGGACATAGTTAAACAAAAAATTAAACAATTGGAATCTGGCAGATAGTGAAAATTCTTCTAAAATTATTTTTATTAGTGTGTGTAATATTTGTGTTAACGGGCTGTAAGCACGACAGAGGAATTATTTTGTTTAATACACAACCAATTAACGAAAAAAATGTCTTAACTGATTCAAAAATATTTAAATCCGGACAACGTGTTTATTATTTATTTATTGCACCAAAAAGAATGGAAAACGCATACATAAGAGTTCAGATTTTTAAAATGAACGAAAAAGACTCTTGGGGCGGAGCCGAAATAGTAAGAAGAAAAGATTTTCGACTAATGAAAGATGAAAGATATTACCATAGCGATTATTTTGTTTTATATGAAAAAGGTCGATACGGAATGCAAGTTTT
>JAFQNY010000124.1 GCA_017395765.1 bacterium | reverse complement strand
TTGAGGTGATTTCAACTTTCTTGCCAAGCTGTACCTCTAAAGGTTTGGAACAATGCTTGTTGACGACTAAATCTTCGTATAAATCTGATTCTCTGCCCCAAACTGTGATTTTATCAAAGTTATCATTCAATAACCAGGCTAATGTTAACCCCCAACAACCCGGACCTAATACTGTAAGTTTCATATATTAAAAACTCCTCTAAATACTCGTATTCTTCCTAAATTATACTATAATCGTATGTTTAAAGCCAAAAAGTGATATGAAATATTAATTATTGTAACAAATTTTCTAATAAATTAAAGTTCGGGAGTGAAAATGCCGTTATAAAGAGTATAACTAAAATTTTTGAATAAAAGGTTTAAAGATGTCGGATGATTATATTTTAAAATATACAAACGGATATGCAAATTATGGAACTATTGACGATGATAATCTCACTGTCATAGGGGATTGTGCTATTACAAACTATGACCCAAGAGTTGAGGACGGTAAAAAACGAGGTCGTATTACCATAAATTTATTTGGTGGAGAGCAAGCTATTATGGAAGGTACGGGAAATGGGTATAAAGAGTGTGAGCAAGCTAATTTTTCAAAGAAAAAGTTTTCTATTTTTGCTGAAATAACTTCTTTGGATGAAAAAGAAGGTTTGTCTTTGAATGATATAGAAAAAATAGACAAATCTTATAAAGAAAAGTGGGGGTTGAAAGACTTACGTTTGGATTATAAGCATGGTGTTGCGACACTTGTTTGGGGCGAAAATGATATATTAAGAATAGATTTTCTGACACGAAAAGATAAAAGTGAAAAATCTAAAGAGGTTGCAAAACCTAAAAATGATACAATTACCCAAAATAAAACCAAAATTCAAAAAGAAACAACTGTTCAAAGTGAGGTTGTAAAGTCTGTAAAAAGTAAAGATAATCCTGAAGTCGCAAAAATTCTTTCCAAGTTTACCGGAGGGAATATTCCTATAGATAAGGTTTGTGACTTAAACTCTGTTGCCGAATATACTGGGATTTCGGAAGATTATATCAGGGATATTTTGGTAGGTATTGAAGGTAAAGATAAATGGCCTTTGTGTGTTGCTGAGTTCGATAATGTGCCTAAAAAGGGGTTTCCAAAAGGATTTTTAACTATCGGATTCGGACATACAAGCCTTGCCGGTGAGCCTAAAGTTACAGAAGGTTTAGAGGTTAGTGAGAAACAAGCATATCAAATCTTGGCAAATGATATTATGAGTGCTGTAAAAATTTGTAAAAATAAGTTTAAAAACAGAGGCATGTCTTTTGATACGATTCCTCACTCAATTCAGTGTGCAATAATTGATATTGTATTCAATAAAGGCCCGAGCGAAATTAATGAAAGCCTTATTGCGAATATTAAAAATGGGTATTTGGGAGCTGCGGCCAGAAGAACTTGGTACGACACTCCTGTTGTAGGGTTGCAAAAACGAAATATGTACAGATTTATAGCAGCTCTTGAAAGTTTAGGAAATAAAGAGAAGAAGTCAGCTATAAAAAGGTTTAAAGCTGATCATAGTGCACAGTTACAAAGAGTCTTTCAAAAAGACCCTGACGCAAAAATTGCGTGGAATGATATGTGTAATGAAATACCTTATAAAGACGGAAAAATCTAAGACTTTATTAAACAAGCTAACGCTTTTCTTAGTACTCCGCAATTTTTTCTTAAAATCTCTTGAGCTTCATCTTTAGAAATATTGCATTTAAGTATTAAAATCGCAACTTTAACACTCCAATCGCATTCTAGTAATGTTTTTAAGGCTTCTGAAGCGCTGACTTCTGCAATTTCAGATACAATTCGTATTGCTCTGTCTTTTAACTTCTCGTTAGTTGGCATTAAATCTATCATAAAGTTTTCGTATGTTTTACCTATCTTTATCATAGCGCCTGTTGTAAGCATATTTAAAACCATTTTTTGAGCGGTTCCGGCTTTCATTCTGCTTGAACCTGCAATTACTTCCGGTCCGACTTCTACACAGATTCCTAAGCCTACTTCTTCCAGAATTGCGGCTTTATGGTTGCAAGTCAAAGCTATGGTTTTGCAACCGATTTTTTCAGCTTCTGAAAGAACTCCTAACAAATATTTAGGGTTTCCGCTTGCTGAAATAGCAACGCAAACATCTTTGTCTGTAAGTATTTGAGCGTCTTCCGCGCCTAAATCAAAATTATCTTCAGCGCCTTCCACGGAAACTCTAAGTGCGGAATCTCCGCCTGATATAAAACCTTGTACCATATCCGGTTTTACTCCGAATGTCGGCGGACATTCGGATGCGTCTAATACTCCAAGCCTTCCGGAAGTTCCTGCTCCGAAGTAAAACAGTTTTCCGCCAAGCAAGAATTGTTTTGCAATAATGTCTATAGCACGAGCGATATTTGCACTCTCATCTTCTACGGCACGAGCGACTATCTGGTCTTCTTCATTAATTTTTCTCACAATATCGATAGTAGAAAGTAAATCAATATCTTTTGTGTTTTCGTTTCTAAATTCTGTAATAATATCGCTCATAGCACACACACCTTTCTTACAGCGACCGGGTGACTAAGTGATTAAGTGACCAAGTCTTTATTAAAACATATTTACTAAATTTGCCATTTCAATTGCTGATTTTGCGGCATCAGAACCTTTGTTGCCCGCTTTAGTTCCTGCTCTTTCGATAGCTTGTTCAATGTTATCTGTTGTAAGAACTCCAAAAATAACAGGAACTCCGGTTTCTAAAGAAACTGAAGCAACGCCTTTTGAAACTTCTGCGCAAACATAATCATAATGAGATGTTGAACCTTTTATTACTGCTCCCAAAGTGATTACTGCACTATAATTTTGGGTTGATGCACATTTCTTTGCAACTAAAGGGATTTCAAAAGCCCCCGGGCACCAAACAACGTCGATATTGTTTTCATCCACTCCATGACGTTTTAATTCGTCAATAGCACCAGACAGCAATTTGCTTCCGATAAACTCATTAAATCTGGATATTACGATGCAGAATTTTTCATTTGTAACTGTCAATAAACCTTCATATGTGTTAACCATACCATCTCCTTAAATCTGTATATTTATTATACATAAATATGTTTAAGTCGTAAATAGGTAAAATAATATTAAAATGATATAAAAATAGTATTTGACATCTAAAATAGTTTATACTATCATAAACGAGTCGCCTAAATTATGGTAGGCGGTTTGAAAATTAAATACTTTTGATATTATGCTCCAGTGGCACTGTGCCGAGCAAAGGTGACTAAATGTCACGTTTGCGAGAGGGGAGGTAGACGCCTTCTAAGTGTCGCAAAGAGATAACAAATTGAAAATTAAATACTTTTGATATTATGCTCCAGTGGCGGAATCGGTAGACGCGTTGGACTTAAAATCCAATCGGGGTCAACCCTCGGTGCCAGTTCAAGTCTGGCCTGGAGCATTTTAAAAAGAGACTTACTTGATAGTAAGTCTCTTTTTTATTATTAAGTTCCGGACTCAGTTTGCTGTCGTCAACACGACGTCAAATTCGTCCTTCACTCCGAGCTACGCATGCGCCTGTGCAATCAAGATTGCTACGCTCACTCCATTTTATTCCGTTCGCAACGGCGCTGACGTTAAGTTCCGGACTCAGTTTGCCGTCGTCAACACGACGTCAAATTCGTCCTTCACTCCGAGCTACGCATGCTTCTACTAAAAAATGGGATTAGGAATACCAGCAGAATACAAGAAATGAAGCTTAAGAGAGCTAAGATTCCAAATAGATGTGTTGTTGAAAATTCTTCAAATTTTCCGCCCCAAATTCCGGCAAGAAGGTTTCCTACAAAACTTGTTAAAAACCATCCGCCCATTATTAGTGATAAAAACTTCTTAGGAGCCAGTTTTGAAACCAAGGATAATCCTATTGGTGATAGGCATAGTTCTGCGATTGTCATTATAAAATAAGCTCCGATTAACCAAAAAGGTGAAACCATTGTTGTTTCTGATAAGTATCCGGCATAGGTCATAACTATAAATGAAACTGATATCAAAAAGAGTGCGATTGCAAACTTCTCAACAGATGACGGTTCTTTTCCGTGACTTCTTAGTTTTTTCCATAAAACTGACGTAAGCGGAGCGAGTGTAATTATAAACAGAGGGTTCAATGATTGGAAATATCCTGTTGGGATTTCGTATCCTAAAAAGTTCCTGTTTGTTGAATATTGTGCAAACAAGGTTAAAGATGAACCTGCTTGTTCAAAACATATCCAAAACGGAATTGTAAACAACATAAGTCCAAATAAAGCCCAAAGCCTTGTTGTTTGAGACTTTTCATTTGTTTTAATATCTTTTATTTCAGTTTTGGGGGTAAAAGGTTTTAATCCGCATTCCCCTAAGAGTTTATGTTCCAGAATCTTGTATATACTTATCCCGATGAGCATGCCAACACCGGCAGCTAAAAAACCATAGTTATATCCGTATTTAACGGCTAAGGTTCCGCATATTAACGGAGAGAAAAATGCACCCAAGTTTATTCCCATATAAAATATTGTATATGCGGAATCCTTTAGATTTGGGTTGTTTTCGTAGAGCAATCCTAAAACTGAGCTGATGTTTGATTTAAAAAATCCGTTGGCAGATATCATCAAAAACAAAGAAATCAGAAAAAGACTGTTTCCACCTAAAGTAAGCGAAAAGAGTCCTAAAATCATAAGATAAGCTCCAATTTCTATACATTTGCGTTGACCTAAGAATTTATCTGCAATATAACCACCAAGCAATGGAGTTAAATATACAAAACCTGTATAAAACCCATAGATGTTTCCGGCCTGGGTTGTTGAGTAAGAAAGTTTTTCAATCATGTAAAGAACGATTAATGCCCTCATTCCGTAATAAGAAAACCTTTCCCACATTTCTGTAAAAAAGAGTAAATATAGACCTTTATGATGCTCTTGTTTGTAAGTATTCTGCATAGGTTTATTTTATCATTGTTTTGAATTATTACAATAAAAATAGCAAAAAAAAGTTTTAGAGTTTTTATTTATGTTATGAACAACAATTGTGTTTTATCAATAAATCAGGTCTCATTCGGAAAAACTCGTTATATAAAACCAATGATTAAATCTACTCCTTTTGCGGAGTTAAAATTGGGTAAGAAGATTAACGAGGGGATTCAGTCCAGTGTGTATAATTTACAAGGTTTTGATTCGCTTGTTGTTAAAACGAACAAGTTTGATCCACAATCTTTAAGATGGGACGTGAATCCGTTTACTCATAAATTATTAAGTTCCGAGGATAACAGGGCTGTTGTAATGGAAAAAATATCCGGAAAGCCTTTGCATGGTAAAGGTTGGGTTATGGGAGATACTCCTTTTGTAACCGTGTATAAAAATACATTACGAGAAATGTTGTCTGCTCCTGAAGAAGCCTATGTCTTTTATATGAAAAAAGTCTCAGAACTAAGAAAAAACGGATATCAAATCGATTCTGTTAATCCTAATAATGTGTTGTATGATAAAAAAAACAAAAGGTTTAATATTGTAGATATTTCAAAAACTGATTCAGATATAACTCAATTAAAGTTAGAGGATTTTAGCCCGTTTTGGGATGGGGTTAGGTTGCTTAATATTTATGACAAAGCAAATGTCGTGAGTAAGTATCAAATCTCAAAGCTTGTAAAAAAACTTATGACAAAAATATTATCAATTGGACAAAAGCATGGTTATCATATAGAAGTAGAACCGTTTAACAAATATTCTTATCAGCCGCCTGCAATTTGTTTCTTTTATGACAAAAGCGAAAGACTTGATAAATGTTTAAAAGATCCTCGCTTTCGTGAAACATATCTCCTCCGAATAGATGATTAAATATTTTCAATATATGTTATTCTGTTATGTGTTAAGAAGTCAACACAGATTAGAAAGGAATAGTATGGCGAAAATTATTAAAGTAGGTTCGCAAAACCTTACCCCAAACAAAATTGCTAACCCGTTCAAAACTTCCAGAAATTCAACAACTAATCCGTTTAAGTATAACAACTTTGATGGAAATACGTTACCGTTTGAATTAGCTGCGGATGTTTTTGAAACAAAAAGTCCAAACAAATTAAAAATGATTGCATCTTCTGTTACAGGAAGTATGAACAAAATGAAATCACTTTTACCTGAATCTATTATTAATTTCGTCAATAGAGTTCGAGAAGGTATTTCAAGTGCTTGGGATTATGCGAAAAACACTAATGTTTCAGATATCCCTGCTATCAAAGCTTTTAATGATGTTATGAATACTCCTATTCATATTCCGGCATTGAGCGGATTGTCTGAGTCTATGACTTCGATAGGAAAAGGAATAACTTCAAATATTCAATCAGTAGGAAAAGGTATTTCTTCAAGAATGGAATTCTTAAATACAGACGTTACTGATATCGGAAAAGCTATGGCTGATAGATGGACTTCATTAATTTCATCTATTAAACCAAACAGAATATCTTCTGACATGCCTGTAGCTGAATTAAGACAACTTTGGTTAAATGAAATTGAACTTGAAGGAGCGGTAGCATAATGAATAGAAATGTTTTAGAAATTATTGATGCATTAACTGCACATCAAGATGACGAATCAATCAGAGTATTAGAAGAATTAGGAACAAATTCTCCTGATAACGAAGTTAGAGAATATACTTCAAGAGCATTAGTAAGAAAAAATGTTCATGATTCATTGAAAATTGTCATTATCAATCAAGGTAAAGGTATTAATGACCTATCACCTGCGGTTGCAATGAGTACAATAAATGAAATTCTTGCACTTAAAGATAAATCTGAAGTAGTTAGAATTTTAGATGATACTATCAGTATGCACTCAGATGAATCAGTAAAAGAAAATGCTCGTTCAGTAAAATCTTTATTAGCATTAAGTTAATTATTTAAATAAAAATAAAAAAGAGGATGACAAAAAAGTCACCCTCTTTTTTTTATGATTTACTGCAATAAAGGTAGTAGCGTGCAATAAATTGCACGAAAATCTAGTAAAATTTACATAATATTTATTATCAATAGCCGCATTTCTTTGACCGCAAAGAAACGCGGCGCAAAGAAACTCTCCGCACTCGATTTACGTTCGTTATTTGCTTGTAATTTCTCTATTGGCTAAAATTTTAAACTCGTGCTAACGCACTCAGACAATAAAATTTTTTAACGCCAATATCGAAAACAGCAAATACTCACTTCAATAGGTGCGGAATGGAAACAAAAGCCGAGCATTGTTTGACCGCAGGGAGTTTGCGAGGCTAAAGAGATTTTGCAGTTGTTTTCAACTGCAAAACACAGCCATTCAATCTTAACGCCCGAAGGGCGTAGTAATTCCTAACAGTTTCTCTTTCTTTGGGTGCGTTTCTTTCTCTTTGCCTTTTCTCAAAGAGAAAGAAATGCACAGGTATTAAAGAATAATACTTATAATAAATATTATGTAAAACATTTTTACTAGTTTTATAGAGCAGATTTTCGTGCAATAAATTGCACGTTATTGGTTTAATTCCGCTTTTTTTTTTATGATTTACTGCAATAAAGTTGAAAATATCCTTGAGGATGTTCACATACCGGACACTTGTTAGGAGCGCATTGCGAAATTTGAATGTGTCCGCATTTTCTGCAAATCCATTGAGAATTTTCGTTTTTATTAAAAATGCTTTTTGTCTTCATTTGTGCGGCTAAAGTTTCAAATCGATGAGCATGATGCTTTTCAATTTCAAGGATTCCTGCAAAAAGTTTTGATATTTCATCAAACCCCTCGTCTTTTGCGACTTGTGCGCCATGTTTATATACATATTCCCATTCTTCTTTTTCTCCGCATGTTGCAGATTCAAGGTTTTCTAATGTGTTACCCATAAAGAATGGATACTCTCCTGTCACTTTGTGATGTTGTGCGTTAGGAATGTGCTTATAAAACAATTTAGCATGCTCTTTTTCGTTTTCTGCTGT
>JAFQNY010000123.1 GCA_017395765.1 bacterium | reverse complement strand
TGCAATGTTTGCGTAGTCATCTATATCGTCTAAAAATAATGACATAGGAACTTTTAGCGGGATAGTGACATTAAATCCGTTGTAATTATTTGTTTTAAGAAATTTGATTCTGGAAATTAAGTCTTCAGGAGTAGTTTCTAATACGTCATATACACCCTCAAGTCCAAGGCTTTCAAAACCAACTTTTTGGATGCTTGCAGATATAGAGTGTGTTAAAGGATAACCTATTATACCAAGTTTGTACATTAAAACCTCTCTCTTTATTATAGATTTTTAGTGATATTTTTTGTATAAAAGCTCTAAGTCTTCATTTGTTAAATATTGCATAGTCGGTAAATCGTAAGGGTACATGATGCTGTTACTGCTATTTGAATGACCTAAACCAAGTGCGTGGCCTATTTCATGCAACATTACGCCGTATATGTTATTGATTGGTCGATAATCCCCATCGTTAGATTTTTGCCTCATAGCAATTTCTAAATAAGTTTTATAAAATTGACCGCCTCTAACGGAGCTTCTTGCACAACCAACGGCAAGAGGGCTGTTACAATTTACGACATGATCAACAAATGAAACTTCGATATGTGCATTTGAAGGTTTGCTTGTAAATTTAAATCTGACGAGAGAATCCGACTTTTCTTCCCAAGCTAAAAAAGCTTTTTCCATTAAATCTGTATATCTGCCTTTTTCCGGTATATAAACGTGAATAGGCTGAGCAACCCATCGAGGTTTTTCTGCTGCTAATACTATTGAAACAGAGATGATTCCGATAAGGAATAATGTCAATATAAATTTTTTTAGCATATTTTAGAACCTTTCAAAAATTGTATTAATATTTTTTAAATAATCGGACGTGTTAAAGCACTCGTCTAATTCCTCTGAACTAAAGATATTTTCTTTTATTAAATCTTCTTTAAAATTGCTCCCGTTTAGAGCTGCAAGAGCATGTTTTTGGACAATTTTATACGCATCTTCTCTGGTATAACCCTTATCTATAAGCTTAAGAAGAACTTTTTGAGAAAAAACTATCCCCCCGTATAGATTTGTATTTTTAGTCAAATTTTCTTCAAGAACAACTAAATTTTCAACAACATTATTGAATCTTGTCAGCATAAAATCTAATAAAATTAATGAATCAGGAAATATTATTCTTTCAGCAGAACTGTGTGAAATATCTCGTTCATGCCATAAATTTATATTTTCAAAAGCTGTAATCATATTTGAACGAATTACTCTTGCTAAGCCACAAAGGTTTTCACAAAGAATTGGGTTTTTTTTGTGAGGCATTGCAGACGAACCTTTCTGACCGGAAGAAAATCCCTCTTCAACTTCTCTTGTTTCGGTTTTTTGTAAATGTCGTATTTCTGTCGCAAATTGTTCTATAAGGCTCGCAATAATTGAGACCTGTGATAAGAATTTTGCATGACGGTCTCTTGAAATTACTTGTGTAGAAATTTTTGCCGGTGTAAGTCCTAAAATTTCACAGGTTATTGTTTCAAGCTCAGGAGGAATGTTTGAATATGTACCTACAGGCCCTGAGATTTGTCCAACCAAAATCTCGTTTAGTGCATATTCAAAACTGGATTTTGCTCTTTCAAGGGCATCTAACCAATTAAGTAATTTAAATCCGAAAGTCATGATTTCTGCGTGTATGCCGTGAGAACGACCTATGCAGATACTGTTTTTATGTTTAAAAGCTTTTGTTTTAACGGTTTTAATAAGTGTAGTTAAATCGTCAAGAATTATTTTTGAAGAATCTTTAATTTGTAGAGCAAATGCTGTATCAATAACGTCAGAGCTTGTTAATCCCATGTGTATATATTTAGCATTCTCCGACCCTACGGCTTCATTTATGTTTGTTAAAAACGCAATTACATCATGTCTAACTTCTTGTTCAATCTCTTCAATTCTTTTAATGGTAAAGGTTGCATCTTTTTTTATATTTTTTAGATTAACTTCCGGAATAAGTCCTAGCCTGAAGTAAGCTTCACAAACAGCTAACTCAACTTTTAGAAAATAATTGAACTTAACTTCTAAATCCCAAATCTTTTTAATTTCTTCTCTGGAATATCTTTCTATCATACAATAATTATACATAAAAAAAGGAGGTTTGTGAAACCCCCTTTTTTTATTTATCTATTAAACAAACTTTTCCAATAATTTTTTTCTGTTTCAATAGCCTTTTTTCTTGCGTCTTGTCTAGCTTTTGCATCTTTTTGAGCTTTTTCAAGAGCGGCTTTGTTTTCAGCTTGTTTCTTTTCAAGAGCAGCTTTATTTGCTGCTTGTTGTTTTTCTAATTCAGCTTTTTTTGCTTGTATAGCTTTTCTTTGTTCAGCTTGTTTTTTCTCTAATTCAGCTCTTTTAGCTGCGTCAGCTTTTTTCTG
>JAFQNY010000122.1 GCA_017395765.1 bacterium | reverse complement strand
TGAAATCTCTCGCAAAGTCGAATAACCCCCAAATTTTAACTAAAGATGAATGGGAATACGGATATGCAATAGGACCAAGACAAACATTATCAGGAGTAAAAACAAAACCCGGAATAGATTATCATCACGTTGAAGAATACGAAGATAAATATATAGAATCTTCGATTGCTATAAAAGCTCAGAACAAAGTTTTTGCAAATGAAAACGAGACAAAATTCTATATCCCTGTTGAATACTACGGAAAACCTGATACAACAGTTGTTGAGGTAAAACCTTAAACTTATTTGTTCAAAACCTACATAAGATTTAGCTTTTCATCTAAAAACTTAATTCTTGTAATTTCATAGATTTTAGTTGAATCGACAACTTTCATTAAATCATCCGCTCTAAGCGCAGGAACTTCTGATCCTTGACCGACTTTTAAATGGATAAACAAAGCATTGTCTTCAAACCTATAGCTTCCGATTGAGTTTTTGAAATCAACAACTTTATCCTGTTTCTTTTTAGTCTTTTTAGTAATCAAAATTTCAGACAAAGATAAAGTTTTTTCAACTTGAGATTTAAATTCATCAAAATTCTCATTTGCTCCGGTTTTAAAATAAGGTTTAATCTTATATTCAGCCCAATGAGCGCAGATATCAACCGCAGTTGCGTAGCGTTCAACTTCTTTAACTTCTATAACTCTTGCACCGTCTGGTAATTTAGGATTTATAACATCCATAACTTTTTCTGGTGATAGATTATCAAGGATTTCAATATCAACCAATTCGCCTTCAGATTCTGCAAATAGCGGTAACGCAATTCCCATAGAAACTTTCATTGTCGGATTAAAACCTAAAGTATAAGCCATTCTTAAGCCTGTTCTTGCAAGAACTTTATGGAAAGTATTTTGCCAATCTAGGTGTGAAAAATATTTCAACAAGCCTTTTTTAGTAATTTTCAATCTATAACGATAAACCGGTATATTCGCATCAGGATGAACTCTTGTAACATCGATTGGCTCAATATTTAATACTTCTTGAGCTTCAGCAGATGCAGTATAAGGTTTTGCAAGCACTTTTTTAGTTTTTAAATTTTTACAAACACCACAATTAACGCATTTTTGTTCACAAGTAGGTTGTGGGGTAAATATATTGGTTTGTTTGAAAGCACTACAAAATTCTTGTTGTAGCCAAGATTTTTCAAGACCAACATTTATAAAGTCCCAAGGTAGGGGTAGGGATAAATCATATTGTTTTTGCGCTAAAGTTTCAAGCGAGAGTTCACATTCTTCTGCAGTTTCTCTCCAAACATTTTTATCAAAATGCTCACCCCAAGCGTCTAAATAACAACCTTTTTTATAAAGAGCTTCAATGTATTTACATAAATTTGCATCACCACGGGTGAGCACAGCCTCAATTTGAGATACAAATTTCTCGTGATAATTGATTTTTAAACCTTTTATATGTTTTGTTTTTTCTTTCAAATACATAATATGAGCAGTTACTTCATCCAAATCCATTTGTCCGCACCATTGGAACGGGGTAAATGGTTTTGGTACAAAAATTGAAAGCGTACAAGTGATTTCAAAGCCGTGATTTAGGCCTTTTTCACGTTTAAGAAGTTTTGCACGATATTTAATCTTGTTCAACAATTCTGCCATCTCATCCATATCTTCCAAGGTCTCAGTTGGAAGTCCGCAGATAAAATAGAATTTTAATTTTGACCAACCGTTTTCATAAAGAGTAAGAGCCGCATTGATAATTTGCTCTTCTGAAATATTTTTCTTAATAACATTTCTAAGTCTCTGACTGCCAGCTTCCGGAGCCAATGTCATAGTGGATTTACGAACGGATTGCATTAAATTTGCAAGCTCTAAGTTAAATCCATCAATCCTTTGGCTAGGAAGTGATACAGAAATTTTTCGTTTATTAAAATCAACCGCAAGCTCTTTTATTACCTCATTTATATTCTTATAATCGTTTGAAGAAAGCGAAAGCAAAGAATACTCATCGTAACCGGTATTATTTACTAATTCTTTTGTGATTTTTATAATATCTTCAGCTTCACGTTCCCTTATGGGTAAAGTTACGTGACCAGGTTGACAAAAACGGCACATTCTTCCGCAACCACGACGAATTTCTACAATTGCTCTATCGTGAACAGAGCTTGAAAAAGGTATTGGATACGAAGTTGATGCGTATTCGTTTGTCAATGGTGAAAGACGTTTGTTAACTTCATATACTCCCTCGCCCCTTGCGGGAGAGGGTTGGGGTGAGGGGTTATTCTCTATGTTGTTTAGTATATATTCAATAACTCCTTCTATGTTGTTAAAAATTTCAGTATTATAAATTCTTAGAACTCTAAAACCAGCTTTGAATAAAAAATCATCTCTGACTTTATCATATTCAAAATGTTTTTCTTCAAGATGTTGACTTCCATCTAATTCTAATACGATTTTTTTCTCATAACATACAAAATCAACTATATAATTTTCAATAGCTTCTTGACGTCTAAATTTCAAATTATTTAATTGTCGATTTCTTAAATAATACCAAAGGATATTTTCAGCATCGGTCATGTTTTTTCGTAATTCTTTTGAATATTCTAAAGCCTTTTGAGAATAATAATGAGTAGCTTTTTTAAACCCCTCACCCTTTATCCCTCTCCCACAAGGGGAGAGGGAATCTTGACATACCCCCTTACACCAACATCCTGTAATTTTACAAAGTTCTGCAATACGTTCTTTTCTCGGTTTACCCTTTGTTCTTTCTAAGACTTCACAGACTTCAACCATCATTTCTTCGCCATCGCCAATGCAGAATACGTCAATAAAATCGCTTAATGGCAATGGATTAAATGCGCAAGGACCACCGGCAAAAACAATCGGCTCATCGTTTTTTCTTTCATCATTACGAACACTAATACCAGACATTTCAAGCATTTTTAAAACCGTCGGATATGATAATTCATATTGAAGTGAAAACCCTATTCCGTCAAAATCTTTTAATGCTCTTTTAGACTCAACACCATATAAAAATTCAGGTTTAAAATCCGGTTCAGGAGCGTACGCTCTGTCTGCCATCATGCCATCTTGAGAGTTAACTCTATCATAAATTATTCTTACACCTAAATTACTAATCCCTATTTCGTATTTATCAGGAAAAACAAACGCAAAACGAACTTTTGCACTATCAAAATCTTTGTTTCTTGATAAAAATTCGCCGCCAACATACTGATAAGGTTTTGTTGCGTTATACAAAGCTTCGTGTTGATCTCTAAAAAAACAAGTCATTTCATACCTCACTCTTAAAACATTTTATCTCAAAGGTTTTTGTTTATAAAGAAATTTAACAAAAATATTTACACGGAAGCTTGTTTTGATACAATAAAACAACATCACATAGCTCAAGGAAACATCTATATGAAAATAGCTCCAATCAATTTAACAAACAAATCTCAAAATTTCACAACACCAAATTTTAAAAAGAATCCTATAAATTTGAACAATCAAACTGTAAAAAAAGCTTTATTTATCCCGACGGTGACTTTTTTAGCAATGATTACAACTCCAAAAATCAACGCACAGACAAACAATAAAGAAGAATCTACAAATATAGAAACAATACAACATTCAGAAGCTATCCGATTGTTTGGCAAAGATTACACCTTGGTTTACACCGATGGCGGGTTCAGTAATATTATTGACAAAAAGATTGTTGCAGATATATATTTTGTACCGCAAAATGACAGAGACAGAACTCTAAAATTAGAACACTTGTCTTACCAAAAAGAAGGCGAATTTGAGACAATAACCGCTATTGTATCAGACTTTAATAAACCTGATACCCCTCAACAAGCGCCACGAGAAATAAAACTTCCTATTCAAATCGGTAAAAAGCTCTTAAGCCTTTACCAAGGTAATTCTGAATTTTTCTTAATTCCGGGTTCTGATACTTATTCAGAAAAATAATGCTACTATTCTTCAGGGTTGAATTTTTTTAGGATACATACTAACGGAATCAAAATTAAAATAAGTACGGCATAAATTCTATAAGCATTCATAAATGCACATAATGTTGATTGTTGAATCAACATCCCGTACATTTTACCTTGTGCCATGCCGGTTGCAGTAGCAATATCACATCCGGTTTGTTGTAACGCAGTAGCCATTGAAGAAATTGCATTAGCAAAATTTGAATTTAGAGCAGTCATCTTGTCAACCAAATAACCTTGATAAATTTGAGAATAACTCGAAACCAAAAAACCTACGGAAGAAGTTCCGACAGCGCAACCCACATTCTTTATCAAGTTTTGAATACTGGAAGCGTTTGTCATATCTTGTTTTGCGACCCTGCTATATAACAACGTGGTACAAGGGATAATAACCGTTGTTAAGCCAAAACCAACAATTATATTTGGTATCATAACATTATTAAACGCTATAGAAAGATTTAAGCCTGAAAAGAATAAACAACCCAAAGAAAATGCTACAAGACCTATAACAGTTTGGGTTCTTAAACCTAACGTCTTAAGGGTTGCGCTTGTGAAAATAACTGCCAATACCGAACCTACCCCCATAGGACCGGCAGCTAAACCGCTTAAATAAGAATCATAGCCAAGTAAATTCTGTAAAAACTGTGGCAAAATAGCTATTGTTCCATAAGCTACCGCAAACAAAATCGTAAGAGTTATTGTACCAATTGTAAAATTCCAGTTTTTGAATATACTCAAGTCAAGCAGAGGATTTTTAACTCGTAACTCCTGCCAAACCAAAGCAATAAAAGCTATTAAGCTTGTAATGCCCAACTTCATTATATATGGAGAATCAAACCAACCGTTTTTTTGACCGTTATCAACCATAACTTGGAAAGTTGCAATCCAAAGAATTAAAAAAAGCATTCCAAGATAATCAAAACGACTGGCTTGAGCGTTTTTAATATACGGAGGGTCTTCAATAAACATTGCGACCATGGTAAATGCAGCTATACAAAAAGGTACACTTATAAAAAATACATAGTTCCAAGAAAGATTTGTTGTTAACCAACCGCCTATAATAGGTCCAATGATTGGGGCAATAACTATACCTGAAGAAAAAATTGCCATTGCTTTTGGTTGTTCACTCTTAGGATAACTCTCCAGAAGAATCGCTTGTGAAAGAGGGATTAAACATCCGCCGCCTAAACCTTGAAAAATTCTTCCTGCTATCATAACTTCAAAGTTAGGAGCAAAGCCACAGACCGTTGCAGACAAGCCAAATAAAGCTATACAAAATAAGAAGAAATTTTTCCTCCCGAATTTTGCACTACACCAATCTGTTGCAGGTAAAAGAATACTACAAGCAATCAGAAATATTGTTACAATCCACAAACTTTCATCATTTGATATGGAAAAACTTCCTGCCATGTATTTTAAAGCCACATTTGCAATAGAAGTATTTAAAACCTCAACAAAAGTTGCTAACATAACTGCTACGGTTATTAAAAACAAGCTGGCCTTTGGTTTCCAATCCAACTCAAGATTTTCGGCTTCCATTCTCTTCCCCCATAAATGTAATATTAGATTCTATCGGGAAAAAAAATAAAATTCAAGCCTAATTTTTATTTATCAAAAACCCAAATCTTTTATAATTATATTCAAAGCTTTTTGTTTTAACTTCACCTAAATATTCATAAGGAATCTGTAATTTATCTAATAAGCTTTTTTGAACTTCAGCCTCAATTTCTCCTTGATTAACAATCAGCATTTGACCGCCTTGGTTAAGTAAACCATAAGCATGTGCCAGCAATTTTTCAGGGTAGAATAAACTATCCGGCAAACCCCACTTTTTATGAGGTGATTTTATTACAAACGGGAGCATCCATATTATATAATCATATTTTTTATTGATATTCAAAAGATTATCAGCTATATAATTAACATTTTGTAAACCTTGCATATAATATTTTGCAACTTCGTAACGTGAATACAAATTGTTATACAATCTATAAGCATCAACCTCAACACCGTCTAATGTAAATTCTTTGCAAAACTCTTCAAAATAGAAATATTCTCCTCGGACATAAAACCAGTTTTTACAACCTATATCAAGAATTTGCAATGACGCCTTTTCACTTTGTTGAAAAACCTCAGAAAGAAGTTCTTTAATATAAATATTTTCCTGACGATTTCGTTTTAACAAATCCAAATCATCTTGCACGTAGTTTTTACGAGAAAATTTAGTATTATTTCTTATAAAAAAATCTATCGAATTTTTAATATTAGCAAACACTATACTTTACTTCCTTCTTTTACTTTATTCTGAACATCTATAAATCTTACTTTTCTGTCTCTATATTGTGGACAAGCTCCGCTTTTATTTGTTTTTTCCAACCAATCAACTTCATAAGTTTCAGACCACAAAGCCAATTTATCGTCAGGGTCATTGCTTTTCATATATTTACTGAGGTCAAGTTGTGTTATACCCGGAACGTTTATCCTTGCTTCAATTCCAAGAGAATCTGCCATAGTGGTATGAAGATGACAACCGTCAAAAGTTCTATAAAACCATTCCATCATTTTATAATGTAGGTCATCTAAATCGGTATATGAATCTACAGTCATACCAAAAGTCTCATTTGCAAAGTTTTTCAACCTTTCAGTTTCTACAGTTTTATTACCTTTTTTAATATCTTCAAAAGTAGTCCTCAAATACTCCATCAAAGTTGCTTTATCATGATTGCCGCTTAGAACTGCGATATTAGAACCTTCTTTTTTTATTTGCTCTATTAACTTTTTGTCATCATAGTATTTAGGAAAGATTACTATTTGTCCTACAAAATCTTTTCCGTAAACTTGTTTAAAGTTTTTATCATAAAATTCAGATTCGGTTAATTTACCTAAACTTTCAATAACATATGAATTTTTTGAACCTTTTTTACCGGCGAGGCGAATAAACATGTCTATAATATTTGCGGGTTCTTTTGTCCTTGGATCTTGAATCGTAATAATTTCTTTTTCCCAACTTGGGTCATAATAATCTTCACCCATACCTTGAGGTTTTGCTTGAAAAATGTCCTTACCTTTTAAAACTCTTCCATCCGGAGTTACAGCCGTATAAGGTAATTCTGCACGTTTTACATAAGCAGCAAAGTGGTCTAAACGAACGATTGAAAACTCTAACAACTGTTTGAGTGATTTTTCAAGATAATCCCAATATTCAGGTTTACTGAAATCACCTTGTGCATGTCCCCAGGCCTGAGTATAAGGTTTACCGTTTCTCGAAGAAGGGCACCCTGTCACAACTATCGGCTCTAATTTCTCTTTGTCAAACAAAAACATATCCTTGTTTAACCAAGTATCAACCCCATAAGGATGAACACCGATTGCGAAATCAGAAATCATTTGTATATTACGTTTTTTCAAATGATTAACACTTTGCTTTAATTGCTTATCAACCAAAAATTGTTCAAACTTATATAAACCAATTTCTTTTTTAAAATTTTTCAAACTGCTAAATTTAGCATTTGGATACATTAATTTTGCTATATATTGATCTAACGGAAGACCTTTTTCTTTAGCATCTTCCGGTGCTGTTTTAAAAGTTTTATCCCAAGTCTGCCAAGATTCAGAATTAAACCTTTTTGAGACAACATTAAAAATAGCATAGTCATGCAACCACTGCGCATCGTTTTCTTGACAGAATTTATTGTATTCCGATTTCAAAGGATGAGAATCTTCTAATTTCAAAAAATTTTCGTACGCTCTTCGAAACAAAGGGTCTTTATGTTCTTTCAACTGAAGTTGAGTAAAGGAAAGTCCGGTTCTGGTATTTAACCAATCACCGGAGGTTAATAAATTCCCGTATTTTTCGGTCGTTAACAGTTTTAAATTAACCATGTATTTATTTTTACTCATACGTCCGAGAGCATTATACGGACAACCGTCCTCTGTCAATTCACTTAAAGGATTTACTATCCAACAGGTTTGTTTTGCATTAAATAAATATTTTGCCACGGAATAGAACTGGGAATCCAATAATTGCCCGCAATTAGAACCTTTTGCTCCGCTCGAAGTAATATGGTGATACATTGCTCTTTGCAATTTAACAGCTTGTTTTCCTTGAAAGGACAATACCGTAAGATAATTCATTAAACCAGAATTATCAACTGAATTACTTTTTGAATGCTTATTATTATCTAATACTTTTTTAGAATATAAATTAATATAGCCACCATTTTGGATAGCAGAAATTTTCATATACACACCCCTTTGACACATAAATAATTTTTAATATCGTAACATAAATTTTAAAATATTCAAGAATTTTCTTATAATCAAATTAAAATATGGTGTATAATAGCATTGATGAATAATTTATTGAACGAAAGCATTAAACTTGTACCTGAACAACCCGGTTGTTATCTCTACTATGACTCAAACGGAACTGTTATTTATGTAGGAAAAGCAAAAAACTTAAAAAGAAGAGTTTATAGCTATTTTCACAAACAACACGATAACGTGAAAACTACGGTTTTAGTTTCCCAAATTGAAAAATTGGAATATATCATAACAGATTCCGAAGTTGAAGCTTTAATTCTTGAATCGCATTTAATTAAAAAGCACAAACCTAAATATAATATTTTATTAAAAGATGATAAAAAATACCCTTATTTTCTTATTACAGACGAAGATTTTCCAAGAATCCAAATTGTAAGAAAAAAGAACCTAAATCCGGATAAAGGGCGTTTTTACGGACCCTATACCGATATTGGGGCAATGTATGCAACATTGGATTTTTTAAAAAAACTTTTCCCTTTAAAACAATGTAAAACACCTAAATTCTCAAACAGACCTTGTTTATATTATCACATCGGCAAATGTTTAGCTCCTTGTCAAGGGAAAGTTTCACCGGAAGAGTATCAAAAATTAATCAAACAAGTTGAATTATTCCTCAGCGGAAAACAGTCTGAGTTACTTAAACAAATCCAAGTTCAAATGCAAAAATACGCTGAAAACGAAGAATTTGAAAAAGCCGCAAAAATGCGTGACAGTTATTTAGATTTGCAAAAAACTCTTGAACGACAAAAAGTTGTTTATGAAAATACTAAACTTAATGAAGATATTATATCCGTTCTTTATGAAGACGGAATTTTAGCAATTGTCGTTATGATAATAAGAGAGGGGCGATTAATCGATAAAAAAGACTTCACTTATTTTGTTGATAATATTGATAAAACTGAGTACTTTGAAACATTTTTCAGAGATTATTATACAAACTTAAAACTCGAATATCCTGACAAAATTATTTCTAAAGACTTAGAAGAAGTCGGAAATAAAGAACTGTATCAAGATTGGCTTAAAATTATTGCCAATAAAAAAATTACAATAAATTACGGGAAAGGTAAATACGCCGATTTATACGATTTGGCAAAGAAAAACACAGCTCACCTGCTTGAAAATACCAAACTAAAAAAAATGGCTCAAATAAGAGATGATTTTAACGAAGTTGGATCATATTTAGCAGAAAAACTTCAACTCAAAAACTTTCCAAACAGAATCGAATGCTATGATATTTCACACATCCAAGGAACAAATACCGTTGCTTCAATGGTTGTATTCCAAAACGGATTACCTAAAAAAAGCGCATACAGAAAATTCAAAGTTAAATCAACTGAAGGCAAGCCTGATGACTTTTTATCAATGAAAGAAGTTTTATCAAGAAGACTTGCAAAATTAAATCAACCAAAATGGGAAAAACCTGATTTAATCATAATTGACGGAGGAAAAGGGCAACTTTCCAGCGTTATGCAAATAGTGAAGGATATGGACATCCCGCTAGGAGAAAACGGTATCGATTTTGTGTCACTTGCTAAACGTGAAGAAGAAGTTTTTTTGCCTAATCAATCTGACTCCATCCTTTTACCGAGAGACTCAAGTGCTTTATATTTAATTCAAAGAATCAGAGATGAAGCCCACCGCTTTGCAATAACTTACCATAGAGATTTGCGTTCCAAAGCCTTAAAAAAAGACTAATGTAAAGTTTTGTAACAAAAAAATACAAACCTGAAATTGGAAAATTTATATATACTTTATATATATGTAAGATGCAAATAATATGGAGACAAAATTATGTCAAACAATATTAATTTAAATTTATTAAGAAACTTTATTACACAAAAAGTCGGAACAACATTGGATGCTAAAGAAGCTAAAAATTTAGGCATTGAAGACGAATATACTGAAGCTATTGATGAAAACGATATTGACATTCTTATTGATGATATTGTTGATGAACAAGGTGATTTATACGAACAGTTTGCGGTTATGTACGTAACAGAACGTGACCAACAAAAAGCAGCTAAAGATAAGGACGAAGAGAAGAGAGAACAAACACAAATTAAAGACAAAAGCGGAGCAGGTGTTTAATTCAAGAGTTAGACATTGGGTGTACGAAAATCGAGAGAAAGAGTATAAAAAGAAAATAGAGAAAATCACGGGGCAAAGCCCCGTTTTTTATTGAACTTAATAGCTAAAAAGCAATTAATAAGAGTATTCCGGACACTTAAAGTTAACTTAATATTTCTTAACAATAGTGACAAAGTTCTCTATCACATGCAAAAATATGTTATAATAGTAGTAGGAGACAATTGGATAGTTTTCTGCCTAATCGGTAAACAGAAAGGCGTTCTGTATAAAATATGATGAATAATTTACAGTTACAAAATGACCTTGAAAAATTGATGGCCATTATGCCCCAAAAGGTTGTTTCCAATTTAACCGTTGACAGATTAGACGATGTCATAGAAATCGTCTTAGATATCGGGCGACCTCCGGAAATCAGACATTCCGGCGGAACGATCGAAAAGATTGGCGGGGAATTTGTTAGTGAAGATGATATCAATTTTGTGGTTTCACATTTACAAGAATTTACCCATGATAATCGTTCGGGAATCCCGGGGACTCTTCACAGAATCAGTGCCATAAGAAACAGACAGGGAAAAGTTGTTGGCCTAACTTGTCGTATCGGACGTGTAGTTACCGGAACAATTGCCTGTATAAAAGATATTTGCACACAAGGAAAAAGCATTTTATTCTTAGGTCGTCCGGGGGTTGGTAAAACCACTAAATTAAGAGAAATCTCAAGATTAGTTGCCGATGAATTAGGCAAACGAGTTGTTATCGTTGACACATCAAATGAAATCGCCGGCGATGGAGACACTCCGCATCCTGCAATCGGAGCGGCGAGAAGAATGCAAGTTCCTCAACCTGAATACCAAAAAGATATTATGATTGAGGCGGTTGAAAACCATACTCCGGAAGTTATTGTTGTTGATGAAATCGGTACGGAAGCAGAAGCTCAAGCTGCAAGAACGATTGCAGAACGTGGGGTTATGCTTATTGCAACCGCTCACGGTAACAGTTTGGAAAGTTTAATCAAAAACCCTACATTATCGGATTTGGTCGGCGGAATTCAATCTGTAACATTGGGGGATGACGAAGCAAAAAGAAGAGCTTCTCAAAAAACTGTTCTTGAAAGAGAAAAACAACCGACTTTTGATATCGTTATCGAAATTATAGACAGAAACACCTTAGCAGTTTATAAAAACACTTCTGAAGCCGTTGATTATATTCTTCGAGGATGGCCTATAAGACCTGAATTAAGAAAAGTTGATAAAACTTATACTAATAATCCTGTCGGAGAGCCTATAAAACAACAAGAAGTAAAATTCGAAGAAGCTCCGCAACAAAATGCAGATGAAAATAAGATGAATTTTTCATTCTCAAGACAAAAATATTGTGAACAAAACAAACCTCTAAAAAAACTTTATCTTTATGCAGTTTCAAGAACTATTGTCGAAAAAATTATAGAGCGATTGGATTTTAATGTTGAAATTATAAGAAATGTTGATGATGCTGATATTGTTTTAGCTCACAAGAATTTTGCCAAAGGCGGTGCTAAAGTGCTAAATACGGCAAAAGAATACAGAGCTCAAATATTTTATGTAAAAACTAACTCTATGGCACAAATACAAAAAGTTTTAAAAGATGCTCTCGACATAAGACCATATGACAATCCCGATGATTGCGGTTATTGTGATAAATCAGAAAAAGCTCTGGACGAAGCTAAAGCAGCAGTAAAAACAGTTTTAGACGGTGCACCTTTTGTTGAATTGACACCGCAAAACACTCAAATCAGAAAACTTCAACACGATTTGGTCGAACAATACGGATTACAGAGCACTTCCATAGGGGAAGGTGAATCCAGACATTTGAGAGTTTCAAAATAAGACTCTAAAGTTAAGATTTTAATTATTACGAAATAAAATCTTTTCACATATCTTAACAATTTGGCAGGCTTTAATATCTATTGTAGGATATTGTTGAGGGAGTATTACTTTCCGCACAAATTTTTATTAAGGGATAGTGAAAAGGATGAGATATTTTAAAAATTTAGGTTTTGTGCTTGCCGGAATGTTCTTTACAATTCTGCCATCTTGCGCAGCTATGACATTTCCTAATATCAATATTGGATTACAAAACGCAAATACACCGCAAGATTTTACTAACGGGCTCCAAATTCTTATTTGGTTAACAATATTATCGCTTGCGCCAAGCATTCTTATAATGACAACCTGTTTTGTAAGACTGGTTGTTGTATTGGCATTAACACGTCAGGCTCTGGGAGCGGGAACATTACCTCCAAATCAGGTTATTACAAGCTTGGCTTTAATTTTAACTTTCTTCATAATGGCTCCTACCTTTAATGAAATTAATGAAAAAGCTCTTCAGCCATATATGCAAAATCAGATTACACAACAGGTTGCTCTTGACAGAGGTATAGAACCCATTCGCAAATTTATGTTTAAACAAACACATGAAAAAGAATTAGCACTCTTTGTAAGAATGGCAAAAATAGAAAAACCTAAAACCATTGAAGATTTACCGACTTACGTCCTCATGCCGGCATTTATTTTAAGCGAATTAAAAACAGCTTTTACAATCGGTTTTGTAGTTTACTTACCGTTTTTAGTTATCGACATTGTTGTGTCTTCAGTATTGGTTTCAATGGGGATGATGTTTTTACCTCCTACAATGATAGCCTTGCCGTTCAAACTGATTATGTTCGTAATGGTGGATGGTTGGTACTTAATAGTTAAGTCTTTGGCAGAAAGTTTTGTGAGGTAATATAAATGCAAGATATTGTTATTACTTTATTACAAAAAATGTTTAT
>JAFQNY010000121.1 GCA_017395765.1 bacterium | reverse complement strand
CCACCTATTGCAATTACAGCCTTTGCTCCAAAATCTTTAGCTAATTTTGTTGCTTCATCAACTGCAGTAGTTGTAGGGTTTGGAGTAACTCCGTCATAATTTATATATTCAATATTGTTTTCTTTTAAAGCTTTTTCAACAACATCCCATGCTCCTGTTGATTTATAAGCGTTCTTACCGCTCATTACTACAAGTTTATCTAAACCTTTTGCCTTAAAATCAACTGCTACATCATGTATTTTATTAATCGCACCACAACCAAAATAAACAGTAGTTCTGGTTCTGATTTCACGAACCTCATGAATATTAATATCCTTTTGCCACATAAAATCTCCTTTCTTAAACACTACACGTAATATTATATCCAAAATCAATCAAAAATGTAAAGTTTTATTACAAAAATCCTAAAAAATAGCCGAAATTAACTAATATTTGTAAATTTTATAAAAAAAGCTTGCAATATTACTTACAATGTGTATAATAGAGCTATAAGATATGTGAATGCCAATAAAGGCACACATAAGAGAGTACTAGTGTATAGGAGATTTATCATGAACAAAGAAGAATTAGTAAAAGAGATTTCAAAAAAGACTAAATTGTCTCAAAAAGTTTCATCTGATGTATTATCAGCTACTTTAGAAATCATCCAAAAAACAGTTGCTAAAGGTAAAAAAGTTACTTTAGTTGGTTTTGGTACTTGGGAAGCTAGAAAAAGAGCTGCAAGAGTTGGTAGAAACCCTCAAACAGGTAAAGAACTTAAAATTGCTGCTAAAACAGTTCCTGCTTTCTCAGCTGGTAAAAACTTCAAAGAACTTGTAAAATAATTACTTTGTTCCAAGAATTAAACCAAAGGCGAATTTTCTTTCAGAAAATTCGCCTTTTTCAATATTATCAACCTTTTTTAGAAACAGTTAAAGAATGAGATAAGGGAATTCCTCCGCTAACTACAGGTTTGTTGACTACTTGCCCGTTAATATACATCACGGTTGACCCACCGCCATCAAGATTCATAGCTTGCACACATCCAAATTCTTTCATTAGGTTTGCCAACTCCATCAATGTTAACCCGACAGAAGCACCTTCTCTTCCGTCTGCAGTTAATAAAATCAAATGATTGTCTTCAGTAAAACCTATTGCGGTTCGAGGATTTCTTCCTCCGATAGAACTCAACTTCTGTGCGGTCATATCTACATAAACTTGAGAATCCTTAACCAAATATGGCCCTCCGCTAATAATATGATTTACATTACTCCACGCAGGGTCTGTCTTCAATTTAAGCTTTAACCTTTTTGCTTTAGACATTGGTTCAATTATTCTCGCCGGACCAACAATAACAAAACCGTTTTCCGGAATTTCGGTACTCTGTTGTGATAATCCTACAAATTTGCCCTTGTTAACGACTAATTGAGTACCATATTTAGGAGACGGCGGAGTAGTTTTACCCCAATCTCTCGTATATACAATTGTGTGAGTCGATAACATTCTGGGCTGATTAACATTGTCAATTTTAAACCCTCCTATATTAGTATCAACAGTTGCATTTAGTTTAATCCTTGACATAGCATAACCATTATCAAAGAAACCAATTCCGACTCTATCATAAATAGGTCCCGTATAAACTTTCTTATCAATCATCAAAGCCCCTAACGGAACTCCTGTTTGAGGCTTAAAATAACCTCCGTTAATTGCCACAATAGCATTTTCGTTTTTTGCCATTGTACTGATTTTCGATTTTGATGATAAAGTCTTTGAAGCTATTGCCGGTTTTACCAACAATTTGTCATTAATATCAGTTGATAATTCTACAACATTTATCCTCACAGGCTTTCTGTTGTAATAACGAATCATTTTTATATGTTTAATTCCTTTTTCAACCTCCATTATTTGAAAATTTTTATACTTTTCTTCAATTTTTTTATTAAAAATTTCTTCCTCTACAGCTTGAATATTATCAATATAATTTAATGTTGGTGTTATTCCGGTATATATATCGGTATTAGCATCTTTTGCAGATATTAGTAAATTTTGAGAGAATAAAATACAAAAAGAAAATATAATGACAATACCGACATTGACAAATCTATTTCGTTTTGAAGCTATTAATACTGTATCCATTGGCTCGCACCTATATTTAGTAACCGGATACCTTTTTTATTTAAGAGTGGTGTGGGGTTAGTAACACTCTGATTAATGTAATTTATTTAGTAAAATTTATACCTCTTTTAATGTACATTACGCTCTACTAATATTATAACACACACTTATTAACCCTACAACCCTGTTTTAATAACTCTTTAGAGCTATTTTTATAATGTTAATTTTACACTTAATCTTCGTTGCGCTAATTTTTTTTTAAGTTTTCCTATTTATCCTGTTTGTTTTATAATTAAGTTCATAGAGAGGTATTGAAAATGTTAGATATAAAAGTTATTAGAGAAAATCCGGAAAAAGTAAACGAACTTTTAAGACGCAGAAACCCAGAATTGTCTATTGATGAAATTATTGAGATTGATGCCGAACGCAGGAAAATTCAGACTCAAGCTGATGAACTACGTGCGCAACGCAAAAATGAATCTCAAAAAATCGGTATGATGAAAAAAAATGGCGAAAACACTGACGCAATTCAAGAAGAAGTTCGCAAGCTCGGAGATGAAATTAAAGCTTTAGAAGAAAAGCAAGTTGAACTTGACACAAAACAACGTGATTTACTTTTAAGAACTCCTAACACGCCTGATGAAACAACACCGATTGGACAATCCGAAGATGACAACCCTACAGTTTCAACTTGGGGAAGTCCAACCGAATTCACATTTGCACCGAAAGCTCATTGGGATTTATGTGAAGAAAAAAATATCGTAGATTTTGAAAGAGGCGTAAAACTTTCTCAATCAAGATTTACATTATATAGAGGCAAAGGTGCTCGCCTAGAAAGAGCAATTATACAGTTCTTCTTAGATTTACATACCGAAGAACACGGTTATGAAGAAATCTTACCGCCATTTATGGCAAACGCAGCGACAATGACCGGCACCGGACAATTGCCTAAATTTGCTGAAGATATGTATAAATGCGTAGATGAAGACTTATATTTAATTCCTACAGCAGAAGTTCCTGTTACAAATATTTATGCAGGCGAAATTTTATCTGAAGACGATTTACCTAAATATATGACGGCTTACACTCCTTGTTTCAGACGTGAAGCTGGTTCTGCCGGTAAAGATACTCGCGGATTAATCAGAGTTCACCAATTTAACAAAGTAGAAATGGTAAAATTGACAACTCCTGAAACTTCTGCAGAAGAACACGAAAAACTTACTAAAAACGCTGAAAAATGTTTGGAACTACTTGGACTTCCATATAGAAGAGTAGCTCTTTGCACCGCCGATATCGGATTCAGCGCTAACAAGTGTTTTGATATCGAAGTTTGGATGCCTTCTTACAATTCTTATAAGGAAATTTCAAGCTGTTCTAACTTCGGCGATTACCAAGCCCGCAGAGCTAATATCAGATACAGAGATAAAGATGGTAAAGTCAGATTTGTTCACACCCTAAACGGTTCAGGGTTGGCAGTGGGAAGAACATTTGCAGCAATTGTAGAAAACTTCCAACAAGAAGACGGAACAATCATAATTCCGGAAGTTTTAAGAAAATATACAGGTTTTGATAGAATCTAAAATAAGTGACTAAACACAAACGGGGCGAAATTCTTGCCCCGTTTGTTTTTTTACTAGCAAAAATTATTTATTATGGTTTTTATAAATAATATGAACATTCAAGCTATAAACAATACTTATTATAATAAAAAACCCTCATTTCGTAGTTGGGAACGAGAAGTCTATAGTGCTAAAAAAGGGGTTATTAACCGTAATAACACTTGTTTCTTTAGAGATGGTATATTTTTTGAAAAACTAACAAAAATGCTGTCTGAAAAATTTACTCTCACTCCAAAAGTCAACGTTTATTGCTACGGATGCTCGGATGGTTCAGAAGCCTTTTCATTCATAATAAAAATGCTCACAACACTTGAAGAAGATAACCCTAAAAAATTTTTTCCTGTAATTGCAAAGGATATTGATAATATCGCAATCCAAAAAGCTCTTCACAACGATTATAAAATAACAAACGATGAAAAATTTTCGATTAATCAGTTTACAGAAAACCAATTTGAACGATTCTTTTACCAACCACAAAATACGAAGAATAATAACTCGGAACAAATGAGAGTCAGGGTAAATACTGAACTTTATGATTATGTAGATTTTCAAGTGGGAGACATTTTAAAAGATTATAAAAACATAGAGCCTAAAAACTCTGTAGTTTTTGCCAGAAACTTTTGGCCATATATTAAAGATTACAATATAAGAACCGGCTTTTTTAAAGATTTGTATAAACACTTAGATTTTGGTTCGTATTTTATCATCGGAGATTTTGACAAAAGAGGCATAGGCTACATGCTACAAGGGAATCTGGAAAAAGATATCTTAAAAACAGGTTTCAGACCTACAGAAGTAAAAAATGTTTATGTTAAATCTTTATAAGTAAAATTAAAATAAAATAGACCTTTAAAGTGGTCTATTTTTAAAAATGGGGCTGGTAACGTGGTAGTATTAGAAACTATTTCATACTTACTTAAAATGGTTAAGAGTGAAGAATATCAATGGGTTGAGTTCAATTTGCAAAAATTAATTGCGTAAGTTGAGGAAATTTCAAAGATTTTATTATTTATTTTAGTAAGTACAACTCTAAAATCCGCTAATATGCATTTTATTACATATTGCTCATATATGTTTGATTTGTGAAGAAAAACAAATCTTTCTTCCATATACAACCTCCTTTTAGGTTCTGACATTCATCACTTGTAAGTAAAAGAATGTCAATAGAATATTTTATGCTATAATAAATTCATTGGAACTTGGGGTAGTATTTTAATAATTAAATGAAATAGCTTCCTGACTGAAATCTTTGGAGAATATTATGAATTTATCTAATCTTTTTAGCCATGAAACTGTCAATAAAGGTAGGCAACCAGCTTTTGACTTATGCAAAACTCTTTGTATTGTTTTAATGATTTTATGTCATGTATTTTATGCAATAAAATATTCCACAACGGAATCTTTAAATGCAACTTATATTGCTCATAATTTAGTAAGATTATTAGGTGCACAGTTCTTTATGTTTAGTATGGGCATGGGACTTGCATATTCAAGAAACGATACTGCAAAGTGTTGTGCAAGAAGAGGTCTAATTCTTCTACTTACAGGATACATGCTTAATTTCTTGCGTGAAATATTACCATGGATGGTTATTGGAAATTATCCAATGTTTGGTAGTATTATGACAAATGATAAATTCTTGATGTTATTAAGCTGTGATATTTTGCAATTTGCAGGCTTAGCTTTCTTGTTTTTTGCATTGATAAAACATTTGAAGTGGTCAAACCTTACAATATTTATTGTAACCCTTTGTATCACTGTAATTGGAGCTTTTTGTACAAATGAAATCATAGTAAAGCTTACACCTGATAATTTCTATTATTCATTTGTTGGGCTATTAATTCCAATTAAAAACTTTACAATTTCTGATTATGTTTGTTTTTCATTCAGCAATTGGATTATATATCCTGTTGTTGGTTGGTTATTTGGAAAAGCTCTTAAACGTTGTCATAATTTAGATACATTTTACTTATATTTATTGGGTAT
>JAFQNY010000120.1 GCA_017395765.1 bacterium | reverse complement strand
TTTTCAGTTCATGTAAATAAAACGGTAATTTATATTTTAACCTTGTTTTCAAGCTGTTTAGGATTAGGCTTATGTTTGATATCATTATTTAAATTACCTTCAAACTCAATTATTGAATCTCCGTAATCTTCAATATTTTCAGATTGTTTTTTGCTATACATTAAATAAAATATATACAATGCAACCGCCAACTCTACCGCACCAATTGCAACATAAAACAAAGCTATTGCATGACCGTCAAAAACAACATTATCACAATATCTTGCAAAAGTTATAAAATTCAAATTAACTCCCGTTAATATAAATTCTATAGATATCAAAACTTTAATAAAATGTTTTGATACAACCGCTCCGATTAAACCGATTACAAAAAGCATTAAACCTAAAAACAGATAATGAACAATTGTTATTTCATTCATTTAAACCTCCTTTTAAGTTTTAATACAGAAAGTCCGACAACAGTTATTGTTAAAATTAATGACACAAGTTCAAATGCCCAGACATATTTTACATAAATGCTTTGTGCCATATTCCCCAAAGAAGAAATCAAATTAATATCTTGAGCGGATTGCCCGATAATACCTTCAAACAAAGACATCGATAAAAATATTACATAAAAAAATACAATTCCTACACACAACATAAAATATTTTAATTTAGGATTAGTTTTGGAAACATCTTTTTTAAAATCCGTAAACATAATTGCCAAACCTAAAATTACGGGAACTGCAATTCCGTATATAGCTATCTGAATTACGGCATTAAATTCAGAACCCAAGAGATAAAAATACATTCCGGCTGCAAAAAATACTATAATTGCTGAAAGAAGAGAATAAACTATATTTTTAAATTTTATGGCTAATAAAGCAAACAAAATCATTATTATAGCTGCAGGATAAAATACTATCGGATTAGTCAAGCCGCTCATTTTCCCTCCCCTCTATTTTATATAATAATTTTAAATCATTAACATCATTAGTTGCAAGTTCATAATTTTGAGTCATTTTTATTGCTTTTACCGGACAATAAAAAGAACAATTCCCGCAAAAAATACATTTTTTCATATCAAAAATAAAATCATTATCTTCAATCTTAATCGCATTAGCCGGACAAACTTTTATACAAGTTCCGCATTTTATACAACCTTTCATATAAGGTTTGCCTCGAAATCTTTCTCCGACTTCCGATTTTTTTTCAGGATATTCTAATGTTACAGGACGTTTAAACAAATGTTTAAACACTGTCAAAAAACTAAGAAGCATATAATAAAATTCTTTAAGCATATACTCCTCCTACAAAAAATTTCAAAAGTGACATTAATAAAAGATTTACAATAGACAACGGCAACAATATATTCCAAGAAAACTTCAATAAATCAAAAGATGCCAATCTCGGTAATGTTGCCCGAACCCAAATAAAAATAAATATTATCAAAAAAGATTTTGCAAAAAGCCAAAATGCTTGCTCAAAATATATTAAAATATTTCCGACAGGTCCTGAAAACAAAATCGGACTCAAATATTTTCCAAACGGTGATAAATATCCACCCAAAAACAACACAGAAATAAATAAAGAATTAGCAAATAACATACCATATTCGCTCAAATAAAACAGAGCAAATCTCATTCCTGAATATTCCGTATTATATCCTGCAATCAATTCACTTTCTGCTTCCGGCAAGTCAAACGGACAGCGATTCAACTCTGCAAGCGTACATATTAACATTAACCCAAAACCAATAATACAAGGAAACCAGTACCATCCAAGAACTCCATATTGATTACTTTGCGCCAAAGTTATTTGAGTTAAATTCATAGAAGATGCTAAAACAATAACAGATAATACCGTAAATGATATCGGAAGCTCATAAGCCAATATTTGAGCTACATTCCTGACTCCGCCTATCAAAGAATATTTATTGTTACTCGCCCAACCTGCCAAAAGAATACTCAAAACCGGAAATGTCGCTAAAATTACATAAATTAAAACATTTGTTTGAAAATTCATAAATGTAAATTCAGAACTAAAAGGGATTAGCCCTAATGCAATTAACACAGGCAAAAACATAATTATAGGTGCAAGATTAAATACTGCTCTGTCAGCGCCTATAGGTGTAATGTTTTCTTTACACAATAATTTAAAAGCATCGGCAAGAGTTTGTAATACACCCCAAAAACCGACTCTGTTCGGACCTTTACGCTGAGTAAACCATCCTAAGAGTTTTCTCTCAAATAATACTAAAACTAAAATTACCAAAATAAGAGCTACAAATATAATACAAGCCGGAATTACATAAAACGTGATATCTCCAAAAATCTTTGGTATATTATGTTTTGCTAAAAATTCTATATACAAAAAGTAAAGGTAATTCACTATTTATCAACCTCCGGCAAAATTATATCTAAAGAACCGGCAATCGCAATTGCGTCATTCAAATATTCACCTACTAACAATTTTCTTAATAAGTTTACCGCATAATATGAGCCGGTTCTCCATTTCAAACGATACGGAGATTTTTTCCCGTCAGATTTGATATAACAAGAAGCAACTCCTCTTGGGGCTTCTATTTCAGAATAATATTCCCCTTCCGGTAAAACTATATTTAATGGATTTATAAAATTATTATTTAACTCAGGATTTGCTTTAATTTTTTCAATAGCTTGAGTAATAATTCGGATACTTTCATGAATTTCTAAAATTCTTATTTTATAACGAGTCCAAGAATCCTGATTTCCCAACACTATAGGGCTGAAACTAAATCCTTCATATAAGCTGTCTTTTTTTCTCGTATCATACCCAACCCCGCTTGCTCGCAAATTAGGTCCGGTAATACCAAAATTTAATGCAATTTTTGGATCAAGAACACCTTTCCCAACAGTTCTTTTCTTGAAAATCAAATTATCAGTAATAATCGATTCATAATCGTCCAATTTATGCGGTAAAATCTCTAAAAAGCGTTCAATTTCTTCTATATCAAAAATATCATTACGAACTCCGCCAAAAACAAAATAATTATTCATCATTCTTTGACCGGAAATTTTTTCAAAATATTTAAGAATAACTTCTCTTTCTCTGAAAGCGTAAAAGAACGGAGAAACAGCGCCTAAGTCCATCAAAAAAGCTCCAATCCACAAAAGATGTGAAGAAATTCTGTTCAGTTCAAGTAACATAACTCTTATAGCTTTAACTCTGGGAGATAACTCTAAAGACAATGCCTTTTCTATATTTCTGCATAACAATTCCGAATAGAAAAACCCTGCAAGATAATCGATTCTGTCCACCAACGGCAAATATTGGATATAAGAGAGTTTTTCCGCCATTTTCTCCATACCTCGATGTAAATAACCGACATCAGGTTCACAACGAGTTATAAGCTCCCCTTCCAATTCAAGAATTAATCTCAAAACCCCATGTGTAGATGGATGTTGAGGACCAAGATTTAGCTTGAGACTAGTCATTCCAGTTTAGCCTCTCATCATTTTCCATGTAATCTTTTCTCAAAGGATGTCCTTTCCAATCTTCCGGCATATATAGCCTTTTCAGTTCCTGATTCCCGACAAATCTTACGCCAAATAAATCATATATTTCTTTTTCATCAGCATAAGCAGAATCAAAAATATTACAAACGCTTTCAACTTCATCCCTTACAATCGTTGCAAGCAAAGCTTCTTCTTCGTTTTCCGCAGAATATAATCTATAAATAAGTTCAATTCCATTTTCTTGATTATCTACGGCAATAATCTCTTTTAATATATCAAAATGATAATTTTCTTTTACAAATTTAACTGTTTCAGCTAAATTATTTTCAATATAAATTTTTTCACCTATAGTTGTTGTATTCTCAAAAATTTCTTTAAATTTATTTATATCCATTTTAAAAATACTCCTTTGTATTATTATTTTACACCCAGTTTCGTAACGACAAAATCCTCTTCTACAAGCATTCCTTTATATTCCGTCAAACGAGAACAATGTGCATCAAGAAAATCTTTCCTTTTGAGAATAGATTCTTTTTTAATATCATCTTGCAATTTTCGTATGGCATCAATCAATGATTCCGGCTTTGGCGGACACATCGGTAAATAAATATCCACCGGAATTATTTTATCAATACCTTTAACAACAGAATATGAGGTTTCGGCAAACATTCCTCCTCCACAAGTACAAGCCCCCATAGCAATAACATATTTAGGCTCAGGCATTTGTTCGTACAATCTTAAAAGAGCCGGTGCCATCTTATGGGTTATTGTTCCCGCACATATTAATAAATCAGCTTGACGAGGAGAACCTCTAAAAATTTCTGAACCGAATCTTGCAATATCATTATCAGAAGCTACCGTTTGCATCATTTCAATACCGCAACATGAAGTAGCAAAAGTTAACGGCCATAATGAATTAGCCCTTGCTCGGTTTAAAATATAATCTATTGAAGTAATTATAATATTCATCACAACCACCTCAAAACTTTTTTATTGATTGCAAAATACAATCCTAAAAGTAAGATTCCTACAAACAGAAAAGCTTCAAATATAGCAAACAAACCCAACATGTTTATAGAAACCGCAAAAGGGTACAAAAATATCGTTTCAATATCAAAAATTAAAAACAATATCGCATAATTAAAATATCTTATATCAAATTTTATACTGTTTGCTGACTTAAAAGGAGTTACACCACACTCATAAGTACTGTTTTTAACCGCAGATTCCCTTTTGTATTGACACAAAAAACCGGCAACAACCATTATTACCGCAAAAATAGCGGATAGTCCGGTAAAAACTGCCAAACATACAAGCTCTTTCAAATTTTGACCCCTTTACTAATATTTTGCACTAAACATTTTTGCGTTACAATAGATTATTATATATTATTAAGACATTTTTATGCGACAACCTTCTATAAAAATTTTCATACTATTATTACTATTCTTGGGAATAAGTCTCCCAACTTTTTCGGCGCTCAAAACCGGAATAAGCTATAATATTCCGATTGATTATGAAAACCTTTCAGAAAACGAATTAGAACTACAAGCTGAAAAATACTATTTCAATTCAACACTGGTTAAAGAAGGTATTGTCAACGAAGATGTAACAAACGCTTTGGTTTTGTACTCAATTTTGCAAAATATAAATCCGGAAAATACCAAATACATGGTTCGTCTAGGGATTTTATATGACAAAATCGGAAAAGACAGATTCGCAAAAGGGAATTTTGCCAGAGCAATTTCCACAAGCTCAAAAGCTCCCGAGCCATATTTTTATTACGGGAATTATTATTACAAAAGAGATTCCTTCCGAA
>JAFQNY010000119.1 GCA_017395765.1 bacterium | reverse complement strand
GTTTTTTCTGCTGTTTCAGTGTTTATGTTAAACAATAGTAAAAAATATTTATTTGGAGCATATGTCATAAGAACATCATTGCGTCTTAAATTGTTGCTTATAACTTCTTGAATTTGATTCTCTGATATATTGTTGTTTGAAGCAATTGCACCTAATACGGCATTTAATGATTGTGATTGAATTTCGCTTAGATAATAGTCTAAAATTTCGTTATATGCAGTATAAACTTCTTTCTTTGAATCAATAATATTGTTATTTACCAGTAAATTTCTATACTGAATATTTTTTTCTAAAAGAGTGGCAACGCTTAAAGCCGGTATCATTCTTGCTCTAAATTCAGAATCAGATGTTAATAATGGTATATAATCAAAAGCTCCGGCTCTGTAACATTTTTTCTTAAAAGTTTCATCTTCATTGAAGGTTATAATAATGGTAGGTAATTTCTTTAATAATTTAATTAAATTTAAAGTTTTATCTTGATTATCTTCAGAGTTAATAATTATAACTCCGCTTTTAAATAATTCGAATTTATTTTTAATCTGTTCAAACGAAAACAGAAAAAGTTCATCACTTTTTCTGAGTTCTAATTTCGTTCTAATAAATTCAAAAAAATTTGAATCTTCAGATACCAGTACGATTCTACCTGCCATATTCTTCCTTACTATGTAAGATCTGAAATTAATAAATCAGCTTTTTGTAATATTGTTGTTCTTAAATCTTCAACATCATCTAAATCAATTCCTATAGTTTTAAGGAAATCTTTATCTAAAACATTAGGATTGAAATTTTCTTGCATTAGTTTATCTACTGCACAAACCAAATTGCATGGTACAGGAATTGAAGACAAGCTTGGATTATGGTGATAAGAAACAATATTTGCTAATAAAATTGGAAGTTGCCATCTTTTAGCTAAAAGTGAACCTGTTTTAACGTGATCTGAATCAAAATACTTACGTTCAGCTTCTAATATGTCAACACCATCATTATTTATTTCTATAACTTTTGAATACATTTTGAAATTATTCATATGTAAAACAAGTTTTCCGATATCATGAATAAACCCTGCGATAAAAGCTTCGTCCGGATCCATAATTTTTGTAAGTTTAGCTAAGTATTCACAGCCGGCCGCAACTCTGATTGAGTGTTTCCAAAGTTCTTTATCGCCGGCATTTGACATCATTGGTTTCATAGCAACTGCAACAATAATATTTTTTACTTTAACCATGCCTAATAATGATAACGCAATGCTTATTGAACTTATTTGCTGTGAAAAACCGTAGTATGCTGAGTTAACTAACGCCAATATTTTAATAGTAAGTGACTGGTCATACATGACTATATCGCCCAATTCTTTCATGCTTACAGTCGGTTTTTTCATAACATTTAAAACTCTGACGATTACGCTTGGCATTGCTTGAATGTCTTTTATAGAATTAACCAATTCAATTGTCTTATCCATATATATTTCCTCTTTGCTAAACTTGTAGATGTTTTTTTATTGATAAAAAGCTGCCACTTGCACCAAATGCGATACCAATTAATAATAATGATATTATTACAATACTTTGGGCATAAGGTGATACAGGTGTTATAAAAAACTTATGTGCTTTTAATAATAGCCCTTGCACCCAACTAAGCGGTAACACCGCTATGATAGATGATATAAATCCATAGAAAGCACCTTGCATAACCAAAGGTGTTTTTATGTACCAATTTGATACGCCCATTAAGCGCATGATTTCTATTTCTTCTTTCCTTGACTGTATAACGAGTTGAATTGTATTATTGATAATAGTTATAGTTAACGCTGCAGATATTATAATCACGAAAACCATAGTTGTATTAAGTACATTCGTAAGAATTTGTATCTTTTTTGATAATTCTTTTGCATATCCTACTTCTTCAACTCCTGATAAAGTATTAATTTTATTCAAGACTTCCGGAATGTGTTCAGGTTTGTCAACTTTAACCCTAAGTGTATCCGGTAAAGGATTGTTAACATTTTGTAGTGATAAATCATTTTTTAAACTCGCCCAGGATTCTTCTTTAGGAATAAGTTTAATCTTTTTGACGAATTTAATATGTTCAATTTGCTCTTTTACAATAGAAGTTTTCGCATTGTTTTTTACGTATACAGAAATTTCTAAAACATTACCCAACTCTCCTGCCAATGAAGATAATGATATAGTGAATCTGAATAATACTCCAAATATTGTAAGAATTGCAGCCATAGTTGTTATTATTATTAAGTTAACAATTCCGGTTCTTTTTATGTCATTAACGGCTTCAACCAAGATTCTATAAGCAATTCTAAGCTCACATAACCAATCTTTGGGTATGCGTTTTTTTATTTGTTTTTTCAGTTGATGCTTATTATTGTCCATATGTACCTGCCTGAATATCTCTTACTATTTCTCCGTTTTCTAATGTTAGAACTCTTTTTCTGAATCTGTCAACTAAAGTATAGTCATGAGTTGAAACTATTACGGTAATACCTCTTTGATTAATTTGTTCAAGAATCTGCATTACTTCTAAAGAGTTTTTAGGGTCAAGGTTTCCGGTAGGTTCGTCCGCTATTAGCAATGGCGGGCCGTTAACGAGTGCTCTTGCTATGCTTACTCTTTGTTGTTCCCCACCTGATAATTCTGAAGGTTTAGCGTTTGCTTTATCCAATAAACCTACAACTTTTAAAGCTCCCGTTACACGCTTTCTTATTTCAGAAGAGCTTATGCCCAAGGTTCTGATAACATATGCTATATTATCATATACAGACTGGTTTTGAAGCAGTTTGTAATCTTGAAAGACAATTCCCATGCATCTTCTTAGATTCGGAACTTTATCCGAAGATAAATTTGCAATATTAATTCCACCGATTAAAACAGTTCCGGTAGTAGGAGTTTCCTCCTTGTACAACATTTTCATTAAGGTTGACTTACCCGCTCCGGAAGCTCCTGTTATAAAAACAAACTCTCCGGAAAGAATATCTAAGTTTATGTTTTTTAATGCATAATTATTTTTATATTTTTTTGTAACGGATCTTAGTTGTATCATAAATTTTCAATCACCTTTTTAACAATACTTTCAGCATCTAGTTCATAGTGTTTAATTAATTCTGTTGGCGAACCGCTTTGTCCAAAACAGTCTTTTGTCCCAACTCTCACAACTTTGGTAGGATAAGATTCTGCTAAGAGTTCACATACTGCTGAACCCAAGCCACCTATTACAGAATGATTTTCCACAGTTATAACCAAGTTAGTTTTCTTAGCACTATTAATAATTGTTGTTTTATCAATAGGTTTTACGACGGGTACACTTATAAGCTCAGCATTAATGTTATGTTCTTTTAATGATTCTACTGCCTTACAAGCTTCAGCCAGAATATCCCCATTAGAAATAATGGTAACGTCGTTTCCTTCATTGAGTAACACAGCTTTTGTCGGGTTAAATTTATAATTTATATTATAAATGTCCGGCAAATTATTTCTTGATAATCTTATATAAACAGGTCCGTCATGAAGAGCCGCATATTCTATAATTTGTTCACACTCATTGCAATCTGCCGGAACCATGACCGTCATGTTAGGAAGACTTCTCATGAGAGATATATCTTCAAGTGCTTGGTGTGTAGCTCCGTCTTCACCGACGGTTATACCTCCATGTGTGCCTATTATTTTAACATTTGTATTTTGATAGCATACAGAAGCTCTTATTTGATCATAAGTTCTGCCTGTTGCAAAAACTGCAAAGGTAGCCGCAAAAGGAATTTTTCCGGTTAGAGCAATTCCTGCAGCAGTTGCAATCATGTTCTGTTCGGCAATTCCTGTGTTAAAAAAACGGTTAGGAAATTCTTTTGCAAACAATTTTGTTTGTGTTGAACATGATAAATCTGCATCAAAAACTACAATATTAGGGTTTTTGTTGCCTAATTCGACAAGTTTTTTACCAAAAGCCTCTCGAATAGATTTTTTTGTTTCGTAATTAATTGTGAGCATTCAATACCCCCTGTGTTGTATTATACCATGAATCAAAAAAAACTCCTAAAAAAATTTTAGAAGTTTTAATTAAAATAATCACAAATTAATTTTTCCTTATGCGGTATAAATTTTTTGAATTTTTCTAGTATAGGATTTTTTTTCAATGTTTCTAAATCTTTTTTTAATATCGCTTTTTTTAAAATTAAAGAATTTTGTAAATCTTCATAAACATCAGAACCCGAAGCGTTCAATGAAAGTTTTTTTAATTGAAGCTCAATGCTTTGTATTTGTTGTTCTATTTGTTGTCTTGTATTCATCACTTATTAGAATATAGCTTTTGAATAAAAATTTCAATCAATCTTTTAGTGGATAGTTAATTTATTAGTTTTAAACAAAGGCTATCAAATATGTTTGCAGGTTTAATACCTAATTTAGCTTGAGATTTGGCAATTTCAACCTCTTTTATATGTTCAAGTAGTTGCATGTTTTGGGGATTATTTTTAAATACACTAACTATATGATTTTGAATTTGTTCTAATATTTGAATTGTGGATAGTTCTTTTGTTAAATCTTGTAATTTTTGCGAAATATCAAAAATATCTTTGCGTTCATAAGTCCAATAATTATCAAATACTCCAAGAATTTTTGAGAAGTCCTTGTCGGGTAAATCGAAAGACGGTACAAAAAAGCATTGAGAACGTGAAACTATAGTTGTTAATACATCTTCAATATATCGGGTTAAGAATATAAATGTAGTTCCGGGTTGAGGTTCTTCGATAATTTTTAATAAAGAATTTGCAGTTTCTGCCTGAAAATTAACAGGATTGAGTCCTGCGATATTTCCGTCGTCATCTCTGTCGCAGAAAATAAAAACCCTGTGAAATTCGGAAGATGTCATTAAAGATTCCTTAATAAGTGCAGATTGTTTTATTGATATAACAGTTTTTGAATCGTCGTCTTCAGGCTTTGAGTCTATACGAGAGATAGTTACAACTGCAGGATGTGAATCCTCTTTTATCCATTTGCAATTCAGGCAATCACAGTTATCGGACTTATCTTTTGTGCAATTGATTAAACGAGCAATTTCTTTTGACAAAGTATATTGTGATTCTATGTCATTACCGTAGAACAATATGCTATGCGGCAATTGATTTTTTTTATCTTTTATAATTTCAGTAAAATAATTTGTTAAAAACGGATATTTATTTGATAAGAGCAATTTCGACCTCCGAAACGATGTCTAAAGCATTTGCTGATTTAATTTTACACTCTGCTTCAAAAAGATTTTCTTTTAATCGTATTAAATCTGCAGTAGCTGTATTTTTTAATTTAGTTAAAGTTTGTTTTACAACAAATTCGTGCATTCCTGTAATTTTTGCAAGTTCAATGCTTGAAAGATTTTTTGATTTAATTTTTAACAATATCCATTTTCTAAGCATTGTTTGTATAGCTGAAAGAATTTCTAACGGATGTTTTTTATCAATAAGTTTTTTGAACTCTAACAGAGCTTTATCTTTTCGGCTTTGTATAATTAGCTCTGTTAAATTAAATAAATCTTGATTCGAAATTGATATCTCACTCACCATATCCTTAGTTATTTGTTTATCAGGATAAGCAATAAGCTTCAATTTCTCTAATTCTGTATCTAACTGCCTTAAGTTGTTTCCTATTTGCTCTATTAAAAGAGATGTAGCGTCATCTTTAATAGATATATTTTTATTTTTAGCTTGCTGTTTTATCCAAGCTGATATTTCTGCAATTTTATATGTTTTAAAAGTTTGAAACTCTTGTGAATTAAATTGATTTAATATTTTGTAAAGCTTACGTCTTGAATCAAGTTTTTTGTTTTCTTCTCTCGGCAGTTTTACGACAAAAACTATATTAAGAGTTTCAGGATTATTTTTTAATGCATCTTCAATATCTTCAAGTTCAGAGTCTTCGAAATAATTTTTTTGTGACAAAAGGTATTTCTCAGCATTAATAACAATAAGCATGTTCCCAAACATCATGGGCGGTGTTCTAAGAGCTTGTATTAATGTTTGATACTCGGGATTGTCAAATACTTGAAAATTCATGGCAGCAAAATCAGGGTTTAATATTGACTGCAACTTTGCTATAGCCAAATCTATATTATAATCTTCATCCCCATAATAAAAATATACTGCCATAAATTTATTATACTATAAAATTAACTGAGAGCTTGTATTTTTTTATATAGTTCAATAATTTCACTATTATAATTTTTAGGAATTACAATTTTTATTCTGACGTTTAAAGCCCCAAATCCTTTTGAAGACGGTAATCCTAAATCTTTAAGTCTAAGAGTTTGACCGCTTGAAACATTGCTCGGAATTTTTATGCTTATGTTTCCATGTAATGTGCTAATTTCTTTATTGCAACCTAAAACAGCTTCGGGAGGAGTTATTTCAATATCTTTTGTTAAATTATTTCCGTCGATTTCATATTCAGAATCTTTAAGATGTAAGATTAAATATAAATCTCCTGTATGTCCATAGTTGTCCAATTTGCCTTCTCCTTTAAGACGGATTTTTTGTCCTTCAGTAATATCTTTCGGAAGTTTAACTTTAATTGTTTTCGGAGTTGATAAGATACCTGTTCCGCCGCAATGTGAACAGTATCCGCCGCCATTACAAAATCCGCATTTGTTTAAATCTGTAAATGTTACAGAAATCGGTTTTTTCTCAAAAATTTCTTTTGCGTTAATATTCAATGTTTTGGTGATGTCAAGATTTTCTTGTTTTGCCGAATTACTTTGACTGTAAGTCTTTTGTTTACTAAAGTTTGTGTTCGTAAAATCAAAGCCTTCAAATCCGCCATGTTTACCGGATGCATTTCCTGACATCATATCTCCGAATAATGAAGAAAAGAAATCCGAAAAACCTCCGCCACCGAAATCAAAACTTTGAGCTCCGGCTTGATTAAAATTGAATCCGAAATTTTCAAACCCAGGTGGTGGAGTATAGTCTGCGCCTCCTTGCCAACCTGAACCCAAGCTGTCATATCTTTTTCTTTTTTGCTTATCCCCTAAAACTTCGTATGCTTCGTTTATATCTTTAAATTTTTCTTCAGCCTCCTTTGTTTTATTAACGTCAGGATGGTATTTTCTTGCAAGTTTTCTGTATGCCGATTTAATTTCTGAATCTGTAGCGTCTCTTTTTATACCTAATGTTTCATAATAATCTTTGTATTTCATAATATAACCTCTAATATATTAAATATTAATACAAAAAATGTTAATTGCTTAAAAGATTAATTATTTTTTAATATTGAAACAATAAATTTGTGTTAAAATTGAAGGAGTTAAAGTATAGGAATTTATTATGGATATAAAAAAGATTTTATTTAGAACAAACTCTATAGATGTTGAAAAAGCTTTGCCGG
>JAFQNY010000118.1 GCA_017395765.1 bacterium | reverse complement strand
TTTTCTATTAAACTATAAAAATTATAATAAAACTCCTAACATCGATGAATTTATAGCAGAATTTAAATTAAGGTATACAAAAATTAAAACAGATAATTTAGAAAATGAAATAGATATCACCACTGCTCTTGATTTTATGTCACAATCGAATTATCCAAAAGTTAGCTATAAGTATGTTGCTTTTTCTGACGGTTTCGGAAATTACCAAGCTCTTTCATATAATAAACAAAATTCTTTAAAGTATTATTGCATAAACGGTAATCAGCAAAATCCTCAACTATTTATTTTGTATGATTTTGTATTAAATATTCAAAATCTGGATAATGAAATAATGACTTTTGAAAATGATTGCCAAATTTTGCATTACAAAATATTTACCAATAAAATGCATAAAAAATACCGTTCAAAAATAAAAAAATTAAAACCTTTCAACTACTCTCAAGGTATTTACAATATAAGTTTTTTAATAGATAAAGATGTAAACGATAGAATTTTGTCATTAACATTTAAAATTTATAAAAAAAATCCCATAGAATTTTGTGATTTTGAATTACAAAATGGATTAGTAAATTAATCATTACAAAGGGTTGAAATTCTTGTTAAAATAGTGTATATTATAAGTGTATAGTCCTAGACGATGTACCACTTTTGTGGAGTTGCTAGGGCTTTTGCTTTATTATATCTTCAAATCTAAAAGTATTTTCAAATATTCCTGCATAATCTTCTGATAAAGAATATAAAACCTTTTTAGTTTGCGTATAACAATTTTCTATACCATTCTTGTTATTGATAATAATTTCGTGATGGAATATCCTATTTCTTAATCTTAAAATTTCTTTTAGTTCAGGAAAAATCACTTTTGTTTTATCCCAAGTCGGACTTGTAAAATAGTTGTCAAAATCAGGGAAAACGCTATCAAAGAATCCTTGTTTATCCCATAAACTATTTTTATAAGATTTTTTACAAAGATTTATCCAAAAACCAAAAGTTAATTCTGCAATTAAAGAACCTGTTGATAGTTTATGTTTTTTATTCTGTAACTTTTTACAAGCTTCTAATAGAATACTGTGTTCATTTTCCGATAAAATATTTTTATTGCTAATTTCGTCTAATAGCCAATTATCGCCTTTTAATTTTGCAACTGCATTGTATAACCTATTTCTTAAAGAAATTTCTAATGCTGCAATAATAGGGTAAAAACTTTCTGAAATCTGAACATTAAAAATATAACGGCTTAATATTAAATCCATACTGTCGCAGTCTAAATATCTATAAGAAGACAGCCTATCAATACTAATATTTTCAGTAATATTTGCGATGCTTTTACCTAAAAACTTCATGCTCTAATTATAACATGGATACATTATTATAAGAAATATGAGGTAACTTTATACCTCACCGCACTAAAACACGTCATCATCAGCCGAGAAATGCTCTCATCTGGAATTTTAACCGGCGGGGTTTTCCAGACCGAGATAAATCTCACAGCTGAAAACTTATGTCCGCCACCACCAAACCACAAATCACAACGAGAGGGGTTATACGGGGTGGTATTTTAAAATTGTTACATTACTTATTCAATTTCACGAACTTTGTTATAATTTCTCAAAGCTTTTCATTATATTGTGTTGCTAAATGTGTTGTTTTTAATAAAAAAGTGAGTTTTAGAAAACTTCTAAAACTCACTTATATCAAATGGTTGCGGGTGCTGGATTTGAACCAACGACCTTCGGGTTATGAGCCCGACGAGCTACCAGACTGCTCCAACCCGCGATATTTCCGGTTGCTTGTGTTACTTTTGCCGGAGCAGTCTGGTCCCCAGACTTACCTCTCCTCGGAAGATACTTAATCTTCCTCGTCGGCAGAGTAACCCGCGATATTTCCGGTTGCTTGTGTTACTTTTGCCGGAGCAGTCTGGTTCCCAGACTTACCTCTCCTCGGAAGATACTTAATCTTCCTCGTCGGCAGAGTAACCCGCATATCGCGTTACAAGTATTATTATTACTCATAAATATAAAAAATCAAGTCTTATGATTAAAAAATTTTTTATGGCTGTTTGTGGTATTATATAGCGTATGGAAATTTTTATTTTTAATAAAGATATTTACAGTAATTTTTCAGATGAAATTCTTGAAAATTTTCAACATAAAAATTTCTCTAATCAGGAAAAGAAAAAAACTCATTGTGTTGCATATTTGATGTTGGATTCCGTTTTAAAAAATATTTACGGTATCGAAAATCGAGAAATTGAATTTGTTTGTGGAAAACCAATGTTGAAAACAAAAGAAAAATTTTTTTCCGTAAGTCACTCTGATGAGTATGTCGTCTTAGCTGTTTCCAATTACAATTGCGGAGTAGATATAGAAAAAATTAAACCGAGAAATTATGAAAAAATATCCGCAAGAATGAAATTTGATTCGACATCTTTGGTTGATTTTTATAAAAATTGGACAGATTACGAAGCGTGTTACAAGCTGGATTCTTTGAAGCAAAGCGCAAAAAATTTTTTGTTCGGGTTTTATATGATTAGTGCAGTAAGTGAAAATTCAGAGGAAGTTTACAATCTGTATTATGCTATTGAAAAGGAGAAAAAATGCAAATTTTAGCCCTAGGTAGGAATTATAACAGTAATTTTGAAGGTAGAGTTATTCCAAAAGGAAAATGGACCCCTAATCTTATGGAATCAATTAACAGTAATGATGAATTAAAAAAACTTGCTGCAGGCGAATATGATATTATTGCAAGAATGAGCAGAAGATTTGCCGGCAGAAATGAGTATCATTTTAAAGGTGAACCTTTGTATAAATTAGCTTTAATTGCACGTAAATCTAATGAAAGTCTATCAGAAAAATTAAAGAATCTTTTCAAACCGTCAAAAAGTCTTGCAGTAATGCAAAATTATCATACGGAACAAGGTACTATGAGTATAATGAATGCCAGAATTAATGCGGAAAGATACAAAAGAGTTCTTGGAATTTAATTTAAAAAAAGGAGTCCGTTAAGGGCTCTTTTTTATATAATTAAAGTTGTAATATACAATAGAAAGAGTCTTATAATGAGTTTTCAAAAAGTTGCGTTAATTTTAGGTGCAGGGCCGGCAGGACTTTCAGCAGCTTGTGCTTTGATTGAACAAAACATCAAGCCTATTATTGTTGAAACTGAAAGTGTTATTGGCGGATTATCAAGGACGCTTAATTATAACGGAAATATTGTTGATATCGGGCCTCACAGATTTTTTACCAAAGAAGAAAAGATTTTGAATTTGTGGGAAAAATTTTTGCCAAAACAGGGTTTTCCGGCTAAAGATGATATTCAATTAAAAAGAGATGTTTCGTTTTTTGACGGCACTTCTAATCCTGAAATTGAAGACAATTCGATGCTTAAAAGGTATAAAATATCAAGGATTTTATATGACAAAAATTTTTATGATTATCCGATAAAATTAAATATTAACACTTTTAAAAATCTCGGGCTAAAAGATTCTCTAGTTGCATTTTCAAGTTATTTAAAATCTTGCATTTTTAAATCTAAAGAAAAATCATTACAGGATTTTATAATTAATAGATACGGAAAATTTTTATACAAAATGTTTTTTGAAAATCATACTCAAAAAGTTTGGGGGCATCATCCGCAAAATATTCCTCAAGAATGGGGTGTGCAAAGGATAAAGGGAATATCTTTTGTAAAAGATTTTTTCAAAAATCCGTTATCTTTGACAGATGAATATTTATATCCTAAAAACGGCAGTAGCCAGTTGTGGGATGAAATGGCACAGCATATATTGAATTGCGGAGGTG
>JAFQNY010000117.1 GCA_017395765.1 bacterium | reverse complement strand
CTCGAATTTTACAATTGATTAATGAGCGGAAATCGAGCTCCGAGAGTTTCTTTGCGCCACTTTCTTGTCGGCACAAGAAAGTGGCATATGTAACAAATTGTTAACAAAATAAAATCAAAAAAGCAATTTTTTAAAATATAAAAACTTTATTATAATGTAACACAATATCAATTGTGTTACATTGGGTTGAAGTCTAAAACGCTTCCTATAAGGGAAAAACACCCTTCTTATAGTGAAAATGATTTAAGATTAGAATCAATCATATCTTGATTTATTCCAATATATCTAAGAGTTACAGTTGGAGTTGAATGATTAAAAATAGTTTGCAATAGTGCAATATCTTTTTTCTCTTGATAAAAATGATAGCCAAAAGTTTTTCTTAAAGTATGAGTACCAATTTTGGTTGTTAAGCCCGCTTTTTCACAAGCTCTACGAATAATCCTATATGCTTGAACTCTTGTTATTGGTCGATTTCCTTTTTTGCTTTTAAATAACCAGTCCTCTAAAGATTTATTTTTAATAAATTCATCTAAAATCTTTTTATAAGCATTTGTTATTGGGAATCTTTTGCTTTTTTGAGTTTTCTTTTCTTTTATCTGAATATATTCAACATCCCTAACATCTTTAACCTTTAATTTTAATATGTCAGATATTCTGAGTCCGCTGTTAATACCAAGAGAAAATAATAAAAAATTGCGGGGACTTTTTTTTAAAAGATTAGTTTTAATTTTTTTAATAGTCTTTTTACATCTTATAGGCTCTACTGATTGCATAATAAAATCTCCTTTTCTTTAATGGTGCATAACTTTTGGTGTATATAAACATTGATAAATTTACCCCTCTAGTGTATTATTAAGTTATAAAAGGGAGAGAATAGATGGAATTATTTAGCATTGATATTCTGATTAGAGTAGGCGCAGCTTTAGCTTTGTGCTTTTTGTTGGGTTTAGAGAGAGAATTGACAAACAAGTATGCAGGTTTAAGAACCCACATTTTAGTAGGTTTAGGAGCTTGTATATTTACTATTGTTTCAATATATGGATTTCCGACTTTTGCAAGCGGAGATAATGTTATTGTTGATAATTCAACCGGCATAAGAGATACCGGACGTGTTGCAGCGCAGGTGGTATCCGGAATCGGGTTTATCGGTGCCGGTGCTGTTTTAAGAAATGGACCGATGATTATCGGCTTAACTACGGCAGCTACACTATGGCTTAGCGCCGCAATCGGCATGGCTTGTGGCGTAGGCTTATATGACATAGCAATTATTGCAACAGTATCAAGCATTGCAGTTTTAACTATTATAAGAGTTTTTGAAAGAAAGATTCTTCCGGTAGGGATAAAACGCAATCGCAGATTCAAATTGACTGTTTATTGTAACGAATCAGATGTTAACAGCATTCAAACATATTTGGCAGAAACCGTTGAAAATATAGAAGATTTCACAAGCAAAAGACTAATTGAAAATCCTGACAAAGCAAAGATTTCTTCAAGATTCGAATTGGCAAACAAAAAAATAATGAATGAAATATACCAAAAAGTTAAACAATTATCAGAAACTGACTCTATTTCATTACAGGAATTAAATGATTAAAGAAAAAGAGAAAATTACTAAATACAATTACAAAAAACCTAAATCTAAAGTATTTTTAGAATACTTCAGAACATTTTTTGTGTCATTCATAATTGCAGTTATAATAACATCAGCTCTTGCCTTACATGCAAGAAATGAAATGCTAAATAATTTATATATAGATAGCCAAGAGCAGTCCCAAATGGATAAGGAAACGGCATTAAAACTGGTACTGCAACAAGACTTATTAAAAGATATCAATAAAAAGAGCGCATCCGTCTGTATTCATGTCGGAGATTTATATATGTCAGCAGGGGATTATAAAGATGCTAAGCTTGCTTATGAAATAGCAGTACAAAAATCCTCTATCGGAAGCTACAAAGCCCATTATAAGTTACTATTAGCACTTATGGAGCTTGAAGAATTTGATAAAGCATTTGCTTTACTCGACAACATTAAAGATAAGCCAAGTAAAAAACTTCTAAACTTTAAAACCCGTGCATATATAGTAATTGGAGATAAATACTATTCGTTAAGCAAATTTTTATCAGCAGTTAAAAGTTATAAGAAAGCAGATCATTACTATTCAAGATTTAGCAAAACAGATAAAAATATTGTTAAAGGACTAAAGACTCGTATTGTTAACTCATACGTCAATGTAGCCGATTTAATGGTCAAAGCCGGAAGAAATACAGACGCTTTAAGATATTTAAAGAAAGCAGAATCATATTTACCGGAAGATATTACAGTTAAATACAAACTTGCAATAGTACTTTCAGACTTAGATCCTGAAAAATCAGTAGAATATTTTGAAAAATTATTCGAAGAAGTTCCGCAAGATATAGACTATGCAGTTTATTGCAGAGCTTTAATGAAAGCTGCAAACATTGCTGATTTAGACGGACGAACTTCTAAAGCTAAATACTACAGATACAAAATCCACTCATTAGATTTATTCTTAAACAGAAAAGTTTTGTACAAAAATGATATTGATGTTGCAATCCAAAGTATCAAAATAAAGAAAAACTTATTCGTTTATAAGGTTTCTGCAGATTACACATTTGAAAACGTATCGAATATTGATTTAATCAATCTATATGGAGATTTCGAATTAACAAACGGCAAGACAAAACAGATAATAACAAAACCGGTAGCAAGCAAGGACAAACCTCTATACATGTATGAAGGTGAACCTAATAAAATCAATGTCCGCTTTGACAAAAAGTTTTGGACAAAAAAAGAACTCGATGATTACATTGTAATCATACGATTGTATAAAGATAAGCGATTTAAGACAGAAGTTCTGCAGCATAAAATTGTTAAAGATAAAATTAAAGAAACTCTTTGACAAATAAATATTTTCTTAGTATATTAGTATCTGTGGACTGAAAAGAACACACTAGCGAACAAGATAGGGCGGATTCAAGCCTACAAATGAACGCAGAAAGTTGACAATTTAATATGGGCATGTGGTACTCTGCCGACGAGGAAGATTAAGTATCTTCCGAGGAGAGGGGTAGACACGCTCAAGGTTAGGTTAAGCCTTGGTAAGAATCAAAAGAATTAATACAATCCCTAACCTTTTGACAATTTAATATGGGCATGTGGTGGAATGGTAGACACGCTAGTCTTAGGAACTAGTGCGAAAGCGTGGGAGTTCGAGTCTCTTCAT
>JAFQNY010000116.1 GCA_017395765.1 bacterium | reverse complement strand
GCAAAGCACCGAGTTTGCTTGCCTTTAGTCGAGCCTTACAATTGATTAACGAACGGAAATCCAGCACGGAGAGTTTCTTTCGCCCTTTCTTTGCGGTCAAAGAAAGGGCATTAATGAATATTAGAATTTATTTATGATTACAAATTTTTGAATCTGCAAAAAAGTTGCAACTAATTCTTGAAAATAATAAACCCCACACCCGAATTTCTAAGCTCCGTTGTCGCTAAGAAATTCTTCCCTCTCCCTCAAGGGGCGAGGGGGATTGACTTACAGGCAAAAATACAATTTATATATTAAAAAATCCGTGCCTATTGGAGTGAGTAATCAATGTTAGCGAGACAGTAGCAGGGCAAGCACTGTTTGAGGTGCAAAGCACCGAGTTTGCTTGCCTTTAGTCGAGCCTTACAATTGATTAACGAACGGAAATCCAGCACGGAGAGTTTCTTTCGCCCTTTCTTTGCGGTCAAAGAAAGGGCATAAATGAATATTAGAATTTATTTATAATTACAATTTTTTTGAACCGGTACAAGAAAGTACCAAACTCAAAAATTAAAAAATAAAAACAAGCCCCCTCGGAGAGGGGAATAAAAAAAGAGGATGTTCTTTTATCGAACATCCCCTTTTTATAATTTGCTTTCTACAAAGAGAAATCAGCTTCTGCAGGAAGAATTTCAGGAACTTTTTTAATAAATTTCTTAGCTTCTTCACTTGCTTTTGTCCAGTTCATAGATACTAAACCTCTTTGTACCCAAAGTAGTTCTTTAAAGAACTCATTTTGAGAGTTTAGAGCTTCAACTTTAGCTTTTGTATATAAGTGTTGAGCATCAACTAATTGGTTAATTGGAGATTCACCTCTTAAGTATCTCGCTTTAACCATTTGATAGTTTTCTGCCTCAGCAAACATTGCTTTATATGATTTTTCAATCATAAAGTATTTTGCAATAGCTCTGTTTACAACACTTCTTACATTCATTTCAAGCTCAGTGTTAACTTGATCTAAATATAATTGAAGTTCATTCAATTCAGATTTGCATCTAGCGATTTCTGCAATCTTTGTACCACCTTCAATAGGTTTCCATTGAGCTGCAACGAGTACTCTTGTTGAATGTTCGTTTAATCCAAAGTATGGACCCATAAATCCATGGAACGGATTGGCAGCTGGATAGTGTCCAGATGATTCATATGGTAAGTGTCTATCAAACTGAGTACCATATTCTAAACTTAATTTAGCATTTGGCATTACAAACTTTTGAGCATAGTTTGAAATCTCTGCTTTTTTCATAGCAATAGCCGCTCTTAGTTTTGTTGTTTCAGGTGATAAATAAATCACTTCTTCAACTAGCATGTCTGTGAATTTTTGAAGTTTTTCCGGAGTTCTTACGTGATCGATAATATGAATATCAGATGTGAAGAACGCAGGGTCTTTAGCTGTTAAAGGTGCTAAATTAAATGATTCTTTTTGATCTTTGAACAATATTTTGTTGATATGAATCTTAACATTGCTATAGTCAGCCTTCATGTTCAAAAGTCTTTTTTCAGCTTCGCTAACTTCACCAGCCCAACGTAGAACTTCTTCTGTTCCGCATTTTCCGGTTTGTGAACGGATTTTTGCAATTGCTAGGTTTTCTCTTGTTTCTTGTAGGTATTCTTCTTGAACTTTAATCATGTTTTCAAAAATTAAAGCATCAATATAAAGATTACCAAGTTCATGACCCATTGTAGCTTCTGTTAAAACTTTTTGAGCCTTATCAAATTTCAATTTTTTGTGTTTAACAATGATATTTGTTACCAAATCAGGTGAATAGATAACTTGATCCATTGCCAATACAAATTGACCTACACGAGTCGGAACATCTGTGTAAGAAGTTGCATAAGCGTCATTATAAGACTGATGACCTAAATCCATTCTTAATGTTGGTAAATATCTTAAATATGCAGAAGTAGTTGCTCTTCTAGCTGCATTGATTAATTGTTTCTTTCTTGCAATATCTAAGTTTTGTTCTTCTAAAGTATTCATTACATAAGTTAAGTCATACTTTGCAACAGGTTTGTGAGAAATAATTTCACAGTTATTTAATAATCTCAAAGGTGCTGCATAGCCAAGAGCTTCACCTGTATCTGAATTATAGAAAATAATTTCATCATCATAGAAAGCTACTTTTTCTGATTTAACTTTGCTACCGTGAAGAACTCCATGAATATTGAAAGAAGTTGCTTCTGCCAATTTTTTATCTAAATCTCTGGTAGAAGTACCTAACAATGCACCTAATTCAACGTCTTCTTTACCTAAACCTGAGAATGTAGGTAATTTTTTAGAATTAAGAGCTGCATATAATTCTTTTCTTTGCTCAGTTGATAAGTTAAATAACGGTGTTACAAAAACTGAATCAACATCCTTTGAGATTTTTGATAAAGATGTTTTAATATCAGAATTAACAGGAACTACAACAAAATCGATATCACAACCTTTTTCTTTAAGTTTTTTTGTAATAATTCCATTCCAATCTTTTTGAGTTTTGTAGAAATTTTCGTTCATTAAAATTGCAGTTTTGTGTACTGTAGGAACTAATTTTTTAAACAAAACGAAATCTTTTACATATTGTTGGATTGGGTTGAAGAAATCTCCGCCCAAATCTCTTAAACCATATTGGTCAATTGTAACAACAAATTTGTTTGCATTTTTTCTTGTTGAATAATAATTACTTGACATATAGCCCATGGAAATAACCATTGTCGCTTTTGAAGCAAGAGCTTTTTCAGAAACATTTGCGACACCGGATTCTGTCCAATCCCCTGTGAAAATCAATTCATTAGGGAATGATGCCTTGTAGTCAGGTAATAGAGAACGTGTAATTGTTGACTGGAATGTTTTTAAAACAGCAGCGTTCTTATCTGACGGACCGTCAAAAACAAATGCCAAATCAATAGTTCTCGCATTTGGTGCAGCTTGTAATTTTGCTACAGGTTTTGTGTCTTGAATTGCTAATGCTGTACCTACGTTCATGGAAATAATACACAGCGATAGCATTAAAGCTAAAATCTTCTTAATTTTCATACTCCATTAACCACCATTTTTTATAAAACCATATCTAAACTAACAAAAACAGTTTTTAATGTCAAAATTTTGTATTCGATTGTAACGAAATTTTATTATATATTTACAAAAGAAATTAATAGAATAAAATATTAATGTAGTGTATTTTATTATCAAGTGAGGAATTAAGATGGGTTTGAGAAGTAAAGACGTATTATCGCTATTAGAAGACAAGACTTGTGACTACGAAAGTCGTGTTGCATTAGGCACAAAGGACAGTTTTGGCTGGAAAGAATTTACCTATAGAGGAATAGGACAACTTTCAAGAAAAATTGCCAGATATATTATTGAAGAATCTGATGTTGCAAAAGGAGAAAGAGTTGCAATTTTATCAGAATCAAAACCTGAATACGGAGCAGCAGTTTTCGCTTCTGTTTTATCAGGACTTGTTGTAGTACCGTTAGACGTAAAGCTTACTAAATATGAGTTAAAATCAATTTTGACAGACGCTCAACCTACAATTATTTTTACTTCTCAATATTATTTAGAAACTGCGTTTGCACTTAAACAAGAAATTCCAAGTATAAAATATATATTTGTAATCGATCAATACTCAAAAAATGAAAATGTAATCAATATCTATGATTTACCTGACAACTACAATGCAAAATGGAGAAGAAGAAGTTCTAAATCAACAGCATTTATCATTTATACATCAGGTACAACAGGTCAACCAAAAGGTGTTGAGATTTCTTATAGAAATATAACAAGCCAGCTTGAAGATTTAGGTTATGCTTTGGCTGAAATCCTAGGGGATAGAAAAGTTACGGTGCTTTCAATTTTACCTATGAATCACCTTTTTGAAATGACAGTCGGTTTTTGTACATTCTTAAACTATGGTTTCTCAGTATATTATACTCAAAGTTTAAAACCTAAAGATATATTAGGAATCATGACTGAGAAAAAAGTAGAATTTATGATAGTTGTACCGGCATTTTTGAAACTTTTGAAAACAGGAATTGAAAGTGAATTAAAAAATGCTCCTAAAATAACTCAAATGGCTTTCAATGCTATGTATCACATAGCAAAATTCATTCCGTTTTACAGTATCAAAAAGATATTATTCAAAAAAATACACGATAAATTCGGCGGACATTTTATCGGATGTATTTCAGGCGGAGCACCATTAGACGTTAATGTCGGCAGATTCTTTGAAAGAATCGGTATCAAAGTATATCAAGGTTACGGTTTATCCGAAACAAGCCCTGTTGTATCAGTAAACACCGACAAGCGTTCCGTATTGGCATCAGTAGGTCGTCCGCTTAAACATTTTGAAACAAGAATCGACCCTCAAACAGGCGAATTACAACTTAAAGGACCTTCTGTAATGAAAGGTTATCATAACCAACCTGAATTAACTGCAGAAGTTGTTGATGAAGACGGTTGGTTACACACCGGTGATATTGCCAATATAGATAAAGACGGGCATATTTATATTACAGGAAGAATTAAAAATATGATTGTTCTTGCAGGTGGTAAAAAAGTATTCCCTGAAGAAGTTGAAGCTGTTTTGGAAAAAAGCGAATATTTAGCAGAAACTTGCGTCATGGGATTACATCGTTCTTTTGGGGCTAAAGACGGCACAGAAGAAGTTGTGGCAATTGTTGTTCCAAAAGAAGATTTATATAAAAAATATTCTGAAGAAGAAATTGATAAAATGGTTAAAGCTGATATCAAAATGTTATCAACACAGTTAACTCAATACAAACGTCCAAGCTCTGTAATAATTAAAAAAGAACCGTTACCAAGAACTACAACAAGAAAAGTTAAACGTAATGAAGTAAAAAAATTAGTCGGAGCAGTATAAAGAACATCGATTTATAACAGAACAAACCTCCTTTTCTTAAAGGAGGTTTGTTTTTTTAATATTAATTAAATGTATTCTTTCACTATTTCATTCCAATAGCTATCTTCTGCAATATTACTCAAGTCAGCTTTTTTAATTTCATAAACTTAAACACCTTTCAAATATTCTTTCGTTTGAGTGCTTGAAACATCCGGTGTTCTTGGCAAATAAACCACTTCACAATAGTCTTTTAAAAAATCAAATTTACCTTCCCAATCATCACCCATAACAAAGATATCAGCTTGATATTTTTGAGCATCATTAATTTTTTGTTCCCAATTCTCTTCCGGAATGACTAAATCCACAAATCGACATGATTCCAAAATCTTTTTTCTTTGTTCGTATGTGTAATATGATTTTTTACCTTTAAGATTATTAAATTCATCTGTAGATAGAGCTACTATTAAATAATCACCAAGAGCTTTTGCTCGTTTTAACAAATTTATATGTCCGTAATGTAATACATCATATGTTCCGTATGTTATTATTCTTTTCATCTTTTACCGCCTGTTATTAAATTGTTAATTACTTCCTTATCTTTATCAGATAAATCCATGTACATATTATGTCCGAGTGATAATTTTTTAGGATAAGCTAAAAAATCTCCATAGATATTTTGAATATGTTCAAGAGTTTTGTTCACGGTAGGAAACAAAAAATTTTCAAATTCGATTTCTTTTAAGGGATAAATTTCTGAATAATTATGTACATATTTTTTCCAAGCATGTCTAAATTCTAAACCCCAAGTTAAGTCGTTGTTTTCAAACCCCCCGTCTCCACAAAATTTCTTGGAAAAATCCATAACCATTTTATTAACTTTTTCATATAATTCAACTTCTGTATTTACTTTGTTGTGACACATATGTTTATCTCTGAATTTAAGAAAATCTTTTGTAATATTAGTTTGTTCAACTTCAGATAAAACTTTTCCCAATGAATAATATGGAAAAATATCTAAAAACAAATATTCACATTGTTTATGTAAAATTTTTAATAAATATGATTGCCGATTAAAATTATAAACAATTTTAGCCTGAATATCCGGATTGCGAGAATCTTTGTTAAATACATTTTCTAGTCTAAGAACATCCTTTTTTAGCATTCCGACATCTATATCATCATCCCAAGGAATAAAACCCTTGTGTCGAATTGCACCTAATAGTGTCCCAAAATCTAACCAATATGGAATATTATTTTTTTTACATACATAATCTAACTCTTTTAGAAGCTCTAAATTCGCAAGTTGAATACTTCTGGTTTGTCCGGTCGCAGGAGGAATCTTAGTTATATCAACTTTATTTTTTTTATAAATGTAATATGGATTTTCTCGTCTTTTTTTTGATAAATTTTTATACGGGATATTAAATTTGATTCCTAAAAAAACTATACGATAATGTTTTTTATCGGTTTCAAAAGAAAAAATTGTTTTTAAAAATTTTATTAACATATTAATTACCTCAAAATAAATATACAAAGAATTATTTGCATTGTCAACGTAAACGTCTAATTAATAAAATATTAAACGCATAGGGTATTAATAAATCAATGTGTACGTTGTATTTTCAAAAAGTAGGACAAATATTGGAGATGTATTAAATGTTTTTTGAAGATAAAAATTTTATTGCCAAAAAAATTCGATTAGCACGAAAGAACGCAAAGTTAACACAAGAAGAGCTTGCTGAAAAAGTTGGTATTACTTCAAAACAATTATCCCGGATAGAAAGTTCTACCCACGTGCCGTCATTATTTACTTTTTTCAAAATAGTTGAAATTCTTAAAATTGATTTGAATGACTTTGGAATTACTAATAATACACAAAGTAATCCTATAAGAGAAGAAATTGATAAAATTTTGAATAATTTAACAGATAATGAATTGATGTTTTATCTGGAAATGATTAAAACATTATCTCAAAATGTCGAATTATTGAAAAAATAAATATTTAAAAATTAAAAAGTTCTTTTATATGAACATTTAAAGCTTCAGCAATTTTTATTAATGCCCTTAAACCCGGTTTATTGATATTAACTTCAATCTTTCCGATATAATCAGTGCTTAACCCTGTTAACTCAGCTAGTTTCTCTTGAGTTAAATTATTAGCTTCTCTTAAATATTTTACTCTATTGCCAATATTTTTGTATATCAAATCTGAATTCATTTGATTATTTTACTGGATATAGTAACATAAATTTACTGGACAATATCCAGTAATGGAGTATTATAAAAATGTCAAAAAAAGATATACAGGCTGATTTGGATAAAATTATTGATACATACAATTTAAAAAATAATAATTCTCAAAGTAACACTGTAAAAAAAGAAGTTTATAAAATTTTAAATAATTCAACAGATAGTGAATTAATATTTTATCTGGAAATGATTAAAACATTGTCTCAAAATGTCGAATTATTGAAAAAATAAATATTAAAAAATTTTATCAAATTAAAATATTACATATTTTTCTATATTAAAAAGGGGTTCTTTTTTTAAAGAACCCCTTTTCCTATGTTATTCACCAACAGAAATGTAACAATCTTTTCGTTTATTCGAATAAGTCGTGTGCAACAATTCATGTGCTTTGTGTGAATTTGGTGCTTCAAGATGTTTATTATAAAGTTCTTGAACATCAGGGTTTTTGTGAGATTTTCTCAATTCACCTGTTTCATCGTCTTTATACAAGCCTCTTGCACGTTTTTCTTTGATTTCAGAATCATTACAGCTCATCGGTTGACCACCACCGTTAATACAACCACCAGGGCAAGCCATGACTTCAAGAAGTTGATAATCAGCTTTACCTTCTTTAATCTCTCTCATGCATTTTTCAGCTTCTTTAATTGTATTAACGATTTTAACTTTCAAATGAGTGCCATTTAGGTCAAGTTCAACAGTTTTAACTCTGTTTGTACCACGCATATCGTTGATTACAACGTCTTTTAATTCTTGACCTGTAACAACTTCATAAGCAGTTCTTGCAGCAGCTTCTGCTACACCACCTGAAACACCAAAGATAGTTGCTGCACCGGTATATTTACCAAACGGTGAATCAGCTTTTTCAGGCTTAATGTTTTTAATATCAATACCGGCTGACTTAATCATACGAGCAATTTCTTGTGTTGTTAATACATAATCAATTTCGTAACTTCCGTCAGCACGTTTGAATTCATCACGTCTTGCCTCCGCTTTTTTACCAGTACAAGGCATAATAGATACGCTTACAAGATTTTCTGGTTTGAATTCTGGGTAGTATTGAGGAATATATTCTCTAATAATTGAACCCATCATAGCTTGTGGTGAACGACAAGTTGATAAGTGATCTAACATATCAGGGTGTTTAAGTTCTAAGAATTTAACCCAACCAGGACAGCAAGATGTGAACAATGGTAATTTACCGCCATTATTTAATCTGCCTAAGAACTCAGTTGCTTCTTCCATAATTGTTAAGTCAGCTGAGAAGTTTGTATCAAACACTAAATCAAAACCTAAAGCTCTAAGAGCAGCATTAAGTTTTTCTGTCATATTTTCACCCGGTTCAATACCGAACATTTCACCGATTGCAACACGAACAGCCGGAGCAAATTGAACAACTACTTTCTTTTCAGGGTTCATCAATTCATCCCAAACTTGTTCTGTATATGATTTAACAGTTAAAGCTCCAGTAGGGCAAACTGCAGCACATTGACCGCAACCGATACATTCACTATGCGCCAAATCTTTATCCACCATTGGTTGAACAACGGTTTTACTACCACGGTTTGTGAATGCTAATACTGATAATCCTTGATGCTCTTCACATGCTCTTACACAAGCACCGCATAGAATACATTTATTAGGATCTCTAACAAGTGTATATGCACTGTTATCAACCGGTAAATTTTCTTTTCTTTGAACGAATTTTTTAACATCCGCATCAGTAATACCATATTCTTCTGAATATTTTTGAAGTTCACAAGTACCTGATTTATCACAAGTTGTACATTCTCTGTCATGGTTTGCAAGTAAAAGTTTCAAAATAGTTTTTCTGATACTTCTTACTTTTTCAGTATTAGTTTTAACCACCATACCCTCAGCAGGAGGAGTTGTACAAGATGCTTGAATCATTCTGCCGTCAATTTCAACCACGCACATTCTGCAAGCCCCAAAATCTTTTGTTAAGTCAGGTCTGTAGCAGAAAGTAGGTACATTGAAACCGTTTTTTCTAATTACTTCAAGAATGTTTCTCTCATTAGTGAATTCGCATTCTTTTCCATTTATAATCATTTTTCCCATATCTGTCACCTTATTTTCTTTCTATTGCCTTGAATGGACAATTGTCAATACAAGCGCCACATTTAATACATTTATCCTGATTAATTGTAAATGGTGATTTAATTTCACCTGAAATTGCTTCAACCGGACAATTTCTTGCACATTTTGAACAACCTTTACATTTTTCAGGGTCAATAACATAAGATGTCATTTTAGAGCAAACTCCTGCAGGACATTTTTTGTCTTTAATGTGAGCTATATATTCATCTCTAAAGTATTTCAAAGTTGAAAGAACAGGGTTTGGAGCAGTTTTACCTAATCCGCATAAAGAGCCTTCTTTAACGTTCTTAGCAAGTTCTTCTAATGTATCAAGGTCTTCCATTGTACCATTGCCATCAACAATTTTTTGAAGAATTGCAAGCATATTTTTTGTACCTTCTCTACAAGGAACACATTTACCGCAACTTTCGTTTTGAGTAAAGTTCATAAAGAATCTTGCAACTTCAACGATACAAGTTTTGTCAGACATAACAACAAGACCGCCTGAACCGACCATTGCTCCGGCTTTAATCAAGTTATCATAATCCATCGGAATATCTAAGTGTTCTTCTGTTAAACAACCGCCTGACGGTCCGCCGATTTGAACGGCTTTAAATTTTTTACCGTCCCTCATACCGCCACCAATGTCAAATACGATTTCTCTAAGAGTTGTGCCCATCGGAACTTCGATTAAACCGGTGTTATTTACGTCACCTGTTAATGCAAAAGTTTTTGTACCTTTTGAAGTTTCTGTACCCATTTGAGCAAACCAATCAGCACCGTTTAACATAATTACGGGAACATTTGCTAAGGTTTCAACGTTATTAATTAAAGTCGGACGACCAAACAAACCTTTGTTTGCAGGGAAAGGCGGTTTTGGTCTTGGCATACCTCTTTCACCTTCGATTGAAGCAATAAGAGCTGTTTCTTCACCACAAACGAATGCACCGGCACCTTCTTTAATATGTAAATCAAATGAGAAATCGCTTCCCATAATATTTTTACCTAAATAGTTTTTAGCTTCAGCATCAGCGATAGCTTTTCTTAAGCGTTTGATTGCTAAAGGATATTCCGCACGAACATAAATATAACCTTCGTCTGCACCAATAGCATAAGCAGCGATTGCCATACCTTCAATAAGTTTGTGTGGGTCACCTTCCATAATTGAACGGTCCATGAATGCCCCTGGGTCACCTTCGTCACCGTTACAAACTACATAAGATTTTCCGCCCTTATTAGCTGCGGTAAATCTCCATTTACGACCGGTAGGGAAACCTCCGCCACCTCTACCACGTAAGCCTGATTTTTCGATTTCATCAATGACCGCATCAGGATTTCCTGCTGCTATAACATTAGCTAAAGCCTCATAACCTCTTACGGCGATTGCTTCTTCTAAACATTCTGCATTAATCTTGCCGCAATTAGCCAATGCCGTACGAGTTTGTTTAGCATAAAAATTGATTTCTTCATTTTTGTGAACATGTTGACCACTTAACGGATCTGTGTAAAGAAGTCTTTCGACAGGTTGATTATTTTTTACATGGCTTTCGTAAATTTCTTCAACATCTGTTTCTTTAACTTTTACATAAGTAACGTGTTTGTCCGGAATAATAACAAGTACACCTTGTTCACAGAACCCGTGACAACCTGTAGGAACAATTGTCATTTTATCGTGTTCAGTAAGCGTTGAAACATCTGCTCCAAGTTCTTTGAATCTTTCAATAACTTTTAGAGAACCGTTTGCCACACAACCGGTACCTGCACATACAAGAACTCTTAGACCTTGTTGTGATATTGTTTCTTGAGCTTTTCTTTGTTCTTCTTTGATATCAATATTTAAAGTCATTATTGTTCCTCCTTCATCAAGGTATCCAATATTATTGTAATTGCGTCAGGAGTCATTTGAGGATAAACCTTCTCATTAATAACCACAACAGGAGCAAGACCGCATGCACCTAAACAACTAACAATTTCAAGAGTAAATAGGCCATCTTTCGTAGTAAATTTACCTTCTTCTAATTTAATTTTTTCTTTGATTGCATTTAATACCGGTAATGAACCTCTAACGTGACAAGCTGTACCGTCACAAACTTTGATTTCATATTTACCTTTTGGCTCAAGAGAGAATTGTGCGTAGAATGTTGCTACACCAAATACAGTTGCCGGTGATAATCCGTCAACATGCTCTCCGATATAAGTCATAGCTTCTTCAGGCAAATATTTGTAAATAGCCTGAACTTTTTGTAACATCGCAATAAGATACGATTTTTTGTAGTCGAAAGACTTTAGAATTTCTTCCATGGTCTGAAAATCGACTTTTGAATTGACCGTTTCACTCATTAAATTTCTCCTAATTCCTTTTATTTGTATAAACACCCACAGAAATAATATATCATGGAATAAAAATTGCAACAACTGCTACAATTAGAGGATTTCGAAAAAAATAATATTAATTTTTTAAAAATTTTCTTCTAATCGATAATTAATATTAAAAAAAGGGGTTCAAACCTTGTAAATTTATGATATATTATAATTAAATATTTAAAGAGAGGACATATTATTATGTTTAAAAAAATAATTGCAACAATGATTTTTTCTTTAACATTTTCTCTGTCAGTTTCAGCAGTTGAAGTTCCTCTTGATGCCAAACTCGATTACAACCAAGGAATAGATTTTTATAAATTAGGAATGTATGAGAGAGCAATAGAATCATTTAGAAGTGCAATAAGAGCATATCCGGATTATGTTGATGCTTATTATAATCTGGGAACGGTTTTGGAATAGTTGAAAAACTATTCGGAAGCGACAACCGTATTCAAACAAATTTATTTAAGAAATCCTAATGATTACGAGGTTATATATAAGCTGGCAAACCTTGCGGCAAAACTTGAAGATTATACCAAAGCCGGTGAATATATTGCGCTTATTCCGCCTTCAAATGAATATTACAAACCGGCATGTGAACTTGCGGAATCAATAAAAGTTAATATTATGACTCCTGCAAAACAACAAAATACAAAATCTAAAATAGCAACACAAACCGGTATTTACGAAAATATTATAAGCCCGACCGGAATCACTACTGACAGTTACGGGAATATATATGTTGCAACATTTTCAGACAACTCTATAATAAAAATTACCCCTAATAATAACAGACAAGTGTTTCTTAAGAGCGAATTGGTTCATGGACCTATAAGTTTGGCAAGTGACGAAGTCGGAAATATTTATGTAGCAAATTACAGTGATAACAATGTTTTAAAAGTAACTCCACAAGGAACTGTTTCCGTGCTTGTTGACAGATTGGATAAGCCATACGGATTACACGTTAACGGAAACATGTTATTTATAACCTGTCAAGGTTCACATTCAATTTACAGACAAAAAATTAATCGCTAATTTTTATATTTTGAGTATGATACAATAACTCTATGAAAACAATTTGTATAAAATGTAAAACATTAGACGACACAAAAATTTTAGCTGAAAAATTTGCAAACTTGGTTAAAGAAAAAGGTTGTTTTGTAAATTTATACGGTGAAATCGGAGCAGGAAAAACTGCGTTAGTAAGACTCACCGCAGAAGCTTTAGGCGTAAAAGAAAAAGTAACCAGTCCCAGTTTTGTTATTTTGAATGAATATCACAGTGCAAGCATTCCTGTTTATCACTTTGATTTATACAGATTAGAACATGTTGGAATCTCAACAATTACGGATGAATTAAGAGAATATTCCGAAGGCAAAAAAATAACCTTTGTAGAATGGGCAGAATTTTCGCAAGGAGAATTGCCGTTTGAAAGAATTGAAATAAATGTTACCTATGATGATGATGATTCAAGAAATTATGAATTTAAATCAATCGGGGCAAAAAATGATTATGTAATAAAAGGACTCAGCTAGTGAAAATATTGGCTTTTGACACTTGTTTAAATAAAACGTACATAACTTTATACAACTCAGGTGAGTTTATAAATAAAGTTATTACATCTAACGATAAGAATTATCATTCAGCTTATTTAATTTCTACAATTGTAGAGATTTTAAAAGAGAACGGACTGACTCCTTCTGATTTAACACATATAGTAACAGATATCGGGCCGGGAAGTTTTACGGGAATACGTGCTTGTGTTACCGTTGCAAGAATGTTAGCCCAACAGTTAAATGTTAAAGTTGTAGGAGTTTCTTCTTTAGAAATTTTATCAAGAATATTGGGTGAAAATGATTTAGTTGCTTTAGATGCCAGAAAAAATAAAGCATATTTATATGACAAAGAAATTCTTGGAGCAGTTGAATTGGAAAAAGTTGACGAAGTGGTTAAAAATCGCAGACTGATTACTGACGACAGTTTGTTTGAAAGATTTTCTCAACATACTTCTGACATAAAATCGTACCAACAAGCAGACTATCAATTGGGTGAAATTTTAACCCAAATCGCAATTGAAAAAATAGAACAAGGAGAAGTTTTGGAGTGGGGTAGCTTAAAACCCTTGTATATACAACCTCCTCCGGTATATTAATATCGAAAATCTTGCTATTTAAACAACTTTGAATTATTCTGATTTAAACAAAGGAGAAATGTATGAGCGATTGTATTTTTTGTAAAATAATAAACGGCGATTTCGGGACAGAATTTGTTTATGAAAATGAACACGCAGTTGTATTCAAAGACATTAATCCTAAAGCTGATACGCATTTGTTAGTTGTGCCGAGATTACATGTTGAATCTTTAAACGAGTTAAACGATAAAAATTTATTAGGCGAACTAATGATGTGCGTCAAAACCGTTACCGAAAATTTAGGAATTAAATCTTATAGAACAGTTATTAACACCGGTAAAGATGCCGGACAAGAAGTTTTTCACTTACACATACATATTTTAGCAGGGAGAATACATTAATGAAAAATGGTTTAGAAAACGGATATTATCATGAAATAACCCCCAGCGGTTTTGGGATTGCAATAAAAGCCGGCAAATTATTATATTCAAAACAGTCCGAGTTTCAAAAAGTTGAAGTATTTGAAACCGAAAGTGCTTTAGGCAGAGTTTTAACTCTTGATGATTTAATGATGACAACAGAAGGCGATGAATTTCATTACCATGAAATGATTGCACATGTTCCTATGATGCATCATCCAAACCCTAAAACAGTTTTAGTAATCGGCGGTGGTGACGGCGGTACAATTCGTGAAGTTTTGAAACACGATACAGTTGAGAAAGCTGTGCTTTGTGAAATTGACGGGCTTGTAATTGAAGCTTGTAAAGAACACTTACCTACAATCGCTTGTGAATTAGATAACCCTAAATGTGAGATTTTAGTCGAGGACGCTATCGAATATATTAAAGGTAAAGAAAATATGTTTGATATTGTCCTAATCGACTCTACTGACCCAATGGGACCCGGAGAAGGGTTATTCACAGAAGAGTTTTATACAAATGTTAAACGCTCACTTAAAAAAGGCGGTATTGTTGCAGCTCAATCAGAATCGCCTTTTGTTAACAAAGAAGAAATCAAAAAAATGTATAATCTTCTTAAAAAAGTGTTCCCGATTTGTTCAACATTTACTTCTAATATTCCAACATACCCAGGGGGATATTGGGCTTGGGCTTTTTGTTCAGAAGAAGTTGAACCGCTTTCTTATTTTGATGAAAGAAGAGCTGAAAGCATTACAAAAACTTGTAAAATTTATAACAAAGATTATCACAATGCAAGATTTGCATTGCCAAACTATTTGAAAGAATTGTTATAAATTAAAAGTAAAAACAATAATTTTAAAAAGCATTTTGAAAAATTTCAAAATGCTTTTTTATTTTTCAACCTTTTTAACCATCAAAACTTTATTTTCAACAGTTAACTCAACTTCATCCTCTTCAGGATTAATGTCTAATAACTCTAAAATTGCTTTTTGAATCAACAATGCCCAAGCATTACCACTTCTATACATTTTCTTTTTCATAGTAACCCCATGTCTTTACACATACTTTACATTGTATAGGGTTTAGTTTATACTTTCTTTTGGAAAGACATTAGAAATGGTACGAACTATGATTAATGAATTATTATTTTTTAAAAAACTGGGAGTAAATATTAAAAATTTGCGTTTTGAAAGAGGTTTATCACGCAGTAAAATTGCGCGATTAAGCGGTCTAAGAAATAATTTTTTAAAAAGAATAGAAAACGGGAAAGCATTAAAGCTAAAACCTTTCCATCTGTTAATTCTGGCTAGTGTTTTTGAGCTGAAATTATCTGAATTTTTTAATGGGATATAATTTATAAGTTTTCAAAAATAATACTGACGTCTTGGGTCGTTTCTCTTCCGAAAGCTTTAACTTTAGTCGGTGCTGTTATATATAATTTCTTTTTAGCTCTTGTTACCGCAACATAAAACAATCTCAACGATTCTTCCGCAGAAAAAGCTTTTAATTCATCCAATGTCTTTATTTTGTAATCAGGATTAAAACCTCGGATTTGTTCCATAAATGTAGTAGAAGATTTTAAACTGATTTTTTCGGTATCGATTGACAAAGATTTTTCAGAAAGCTCCGGTATAAATACATAATCAAATTCATCACCTTTTGATTTATGCAGAGTCATTATTTGAACCTTACCTTTAATTGCAGAACTGTCTTCTTCCTCTGAAAAGAATTTAAATCCGCTTAAGCTCGGACGTTTTGCAAGAGCGTCTAATCTCTCTAAAACCAAGTTATAATCAGCATTAGAGTGAAGTTTTCTGACAAGAGTAGCAATCAAATATACATTCGATTTTTCGATATCGGAAGTGTAATAAAACAAACCGATTCTGATTACTAATTCTTCAAGCGGTAATGTAGAAGAATTTAACCAATATTGCATATCCCATAAAAATTGTGCTAAATCAGGGGATTCAATTTCGTCTTCATTTTTTGTAATGAAAGGTGTTTGTGCATTTCTGATTTCTATTTGCAACCTTTGTTTGTAAAAACCGTTTTCGCTTAAAACTTCATAAACAGAAGCCATCATTTCGTTATCAAAAGGTGTCTGTAAAAACTTAAGCACAGAAAAAATTGTGTTAAACACCCCTTTTTGACCTAATGACTCACTTCTCGTAATACTTTTGAACCCTGCGTCATTAACAAATCCTGTCCAATTCGCTACCTGAAAATTGTTTCTTAAAAGAATTCCTATTGTTGCGTCCTTGTTAAAAGTAAGAATGTTTTTGATTTCTTTTAAGATAAATTGTTTTTCGTCAAAAGATTTTTCAAAAACTTTCATATTAATAGCATTTTCGCTAATAGGGTTTTTACCTTCAACACCTTTCATCATGCTTTTAAAAAAGGCTTTTGGTAACAAATTGCTACCCCAAAGAACGGTTTTGTTTGCCAAATCCATAACTTCTTGTGTACATCTTTGTGAATGATTCATCTCAACAAGTTTATCTGCATTTTGAATAAAACTTCTGAATCCTTCGACATCTGCGTTTGAAAATGTTGTCGTAATTGCTTGATTAATATCGCCACAACGAATTAAATTCTTATGTTTTCCGCTTAAATATCCGATTAATTTTTGCTGAATTCCCGAAGAATCTTGTGCCTCATCTTCAATAATATATTCACAGATATTTTGATAATATTCTAATATATCCGGATTTTTTTCCAAAAGCTCTACTGAAAATAATAAAATATCATCATAATCTATCAAATTGGCTTCTGCTAATTTTTGCTGATAATCTTTGTAAAAAGTTTTGAATTTTTCTACTTTTTTATCTGTTGTAGGTGTGTTAATATCACCTTCTTGTAGCTTCATTACAGAAATTGCTCTGTCAAACTCTTCCAATTCAGTTTTGGTATATTTCCCGTCAATACTTTTTAAAATTCGCATTCTTTGAGTATCGTCACAGATTTCAAAATCAGAATCCAAGCCTAATCTTTCATAGTTAGAATTATCTTTTATAATTCTTAAAGCTAAACCGTGAATAGTACTTATATTAGGAAGCTGATTGGTATTAGGACACATATTCTTTATTCGTTCCCTAAAATTTCTTGCCGCAGATTCCATGTATGTAAGAACAAAAATGTTTGAAGGATTTGTTCCGCTATTTAGTATTTTTAAAATTAATGCCAAAAGAATTGTGGTTTTACCGGCACCCGGAACGGCAGAAATCGCCATTGAACCTTTTTGATAATCCAAAACGGGCTTTTGATCTTCTCTCGGTATTATTTTAAACACTGGTTTTGATTCAACTTCATCAGCTTGAGAAACCAGAAATTCTTCTATTCCACCCAGATTTTCCGCTCCCGTAGGGTCAAACAAACTTGAAAGCGCATAGGTATGTTTTTTACTCAATAAAAGAAGTTTCCTCAAAATTCTTGCAGTTTTTTGCGATGATAAATAAATATCATCTTCCAGTGTATATTCTTCTTTTGTCCAATCTGCCTGAAAAACCCATGCGTTATACAATGGCCCGATATCATTTTTTACCCAATCCGAGTGAGAAACGTCAAGCCAAATTTGGTATTTTGAAGAAATTTTATTATCTATAATTTTTTGCGGAGTTGCGATTACTAAATCATCTTCTTGAATATTTAATGCAGAACTTGGATTTTCTGCAATAATAGAGTTCTCAATTTGGTTAATAATATCATTAACCCGTTCTTTTACAATATGTTCTCCCAAAACTTTTTCAAAATCTCTTAATTGTTTTATGAAAAAATTGAATTTATTAATCTTTTCCGGCTGAACAAATTTTACAACCCGATAAAACATTTCATAAACTTTTAGTGAAAGTTTTATATCTTTATTTTTTATTTCTTCAAACGCATTATAAAAAATTTCATACTTTTCATTGTAAAACTCTATAGTTTCAGGAAGTTTTTTAGTCGCATTATATGTTTCAAAAACTTTATGACAATATTTTAACGGAATTCCTGCGTAATCTGACAAAATTACTCGCAAATCGATTTCTGAAATCTCAATATTTTGCATCAATTTTAAAATACTTAAACTCGCTTTAACTAAAGGATTATCTATAAGTTTTTCACTTCCTGATAAAAATAAAAGATTACAAGATTTTAATTTTTCTTTCAAAGTAAATTTAAGCATGTCATCTTGTAGCGGAGTTATAATTGTAATATTCTTTGCTTTTTCACCTTGAGTAAAAATTTCTTCAATTTTATTGATTGCCCAGTCTATTATTTCTGCCCTTTTTGACAAAGAAGTCAATGTAAAATTCTTTAACTCTTTTTTTGTTTGCTCAACGACATTTGAAAAAATAATTTCTCCGTTTTCCTCTTGGAAAGATTTTTCTTTTTCCTCAATCGTTGTAATTTCTTCATTAAAAAGTTTTTTGAGCTTATATTCGATAGAAGTGTCTGCACTTAAATACCCGCAACGACTTGAACCTAATGAATCAAAACATATTAACCAATCTTTTAACTGAGGTTGAAGATACTTAATAAACTTAAAACATACCGGAGTCATTTCGTCAGCGTCATCTACTAATAAATACTTAATATTTTTGAAATAATCGGTATTTTTATAAATATGATTAAATATTAATGTTTGTCTAAGATAGTCTAAACTTCTTTTTTTTAATGTAGAAGATAAAAGTTTTTTTAATATAAATTCTGCATCTTCACCAAAAGATTCTTTTAATATTTTTGAACGCTCTTGAACTTGTTCATTTGAAAGATTGTTTTGAACAATAAGTGCATACCTTCTGAAAATCTGATGAAGCAACGATTTTTTTGAATTATAACCTTTTACTTCATACAGTTTTAAAATATCTTTTAATAAAAACTGAGAAACTTCTAATCCACCAAGGTTTGGAAGTATAAACGGTTTTTCGGATGCAATAATATTTTCTGCAAAACACCAATTATCGACCAGAGTATTATATACAACAGAGAAAAAAGAATGAATATTTAATTTTTCTATTGCTTCCAGTTTAATATTTTCTAAAATTATATCTTGAAAGTTTTTTTTAATAGTCGAGTTTTGAACCAAAACCAATATTTCAGAGGGTTTTACTCCACTATCTATCAGCTCAAAATATTTTTTGAGCATCAAATCTTCTCTAAAATCAACTTTAATAAAATTTAATAACATACTCCTTATAGACTATTTTATCACAAACAGCGTTCAAACCCCTTGCCAAATAAAAAAATTTTTTATAAAATTAAAAAGTAATCAATTACACAGATATACACATAGAGAAGGAGATTTAAAATGGCAAAAGCAAAAGTTAAAGAAACAATTAAATTAGGTTTTCATGAACAGATTATCGAATCTGCTGGTCAAATCTATAACTACCTAAACACTAAAGGTGAAGTTTCTATTAACAAAATGAAAAAAGACTTAAGCTTAAGTGAAAACTTTGCTGAAATGGGTCTTGGATGGTTATCAAGAGAAGATAAACTTGAATACACTCAAAAAGCTAAATCAGTAACTGTAAAATTAAGATAGTTATAAGCTTTAAATAAATATATAAAGACCGCGTTGATTAACTTGACGCGGTCTTTGTTTTAATTCTATAATGAAAATATACTTGGGGTAGAATAAAATTGAAGAGAACTTTATTATATATAGTTTTTATTTTTTTAATAATGTTTTGCGGAGATGTTTTTGCGCAAGATGTTTATTCTCCCTATGTTTTAAACCGAAACGAAGTTCTTTTTAACCAATCAATGTTCAGAATAGATGTTATTGATCCTGTTGTTTCAACAAACTTAAAAGGTGCAAACTACCCCGGATTAAGAGGTGCAAATCAACTTCTGATTTATACACCTTCATTCGGTTACAGAACAGGTACAAATGAGTTCGGAACAGAGGCAATTGTTGTTGGAGATACTGTTGTCTCAATCAGCGGTGCAGATTCTTTGATTCCGGCAAACGGTTTTGTTATAAGCGGACACGGTCAAGCAAAAAAATGGATTAACGAAAATATAATGATTGGTTCAAAAATTTCGTTAGATTTAGAAAAAAACATCATCACTTCTTACGTAACTTCAGATACTTTTCTTTATAGTGCAAAAGAAAGAATAAAAGAAGTTCAAGATATGTTGATATATTACAGTCAAACTTGTTCCGGCTACAATCAGAAAAGAACCGAACAGAACCTGAATAAAGCAAAAGATTATATTCACAAGGCTGAAAGAAACGGAGAAGATTCTCAAAAATACTCAACTCGGGCAATAGATTATGCAAACTTGGCAATGTCAACGGTCATACCGTATTCTTCCGATGAATTAAAAGGAGTATGGATACGACCGACTTATTTTGAAAAAAAAGATATTGAAAAAGTCCTTGATGATTTAGATGATGCAGGGGTTGATAATGTTTTCATTGAAACATATTATCATGGTAAAACTATTTTTCCGTCTCAAACAATGGAGAAATACGGTTTTATAAAACAATATGAAGATTTCCAAGGATTTGACCCTTTAAGAATTTGGATTAGTGAAGCTCACAAACGTAATATAAAGGTTCATGTTTGGTTTCAAACTTTTTATGTAGGAAACAAACCTCCGGAAACTCATCCGCAATATATTCTTGCTCAAAAACCCCAGTGGGCAAACAGACAAAAGAAAAATGCTTACTCCGAAACTATCGGATACTCTGTTTCCGAACACAACGGATATTTTATAGATCCTGCAAATCCGGAAGTTCAAGATTTTTTGGCGGAGCTTATTTGTGAGATTATAACAAATTACAAACCCGACGGTATTAACTTGGATTATATAAGATATCCTCAGTCACTATCATCAAATTATTCAAATTATGATATGTCAAATTGGGGTTATACACATTTTGCAAGAGAAGAATTCAGAACAATCTACGGAGTTGACCCATATGAATTAAAAGTAAATGATGCACTGTGGGCATATTGGAAACATTACAGATGTAATAAAATTACAAGTTTCGTTAAACGTATCAGTAAAATTTGTCGTGCAAATAATATTTGTTTAACGGCAGTAATTTTTCCTAACAGAAAAAATGCAATTGATACAAAACTACAGGATTGGAAGTCTTGGTCTATTAATGATTTTGTAGACGCTTTTACTCCTCTGTTTTTAACCTGTGACGACAAAACCGCCATGAATTTAATGGAAGAAGTACTTAGAAACAAATCAGCAGGAACAAAGCTTTATGCAGGGCTTTTTGTAACTTTTATGAACGGAGCAAATACAGATTTATTAAAACAGATTCATGCTGCAAGAAAATATTCATTAAACGGTTTAATCCTGTTTGATTATGCACATTTATCAAATAATTATGTAGAAGTTCTTACCGAAAGCGTATTTAAACCGACAGGTAAAAAAACAACAGTAATTCAAGAATATCCACAACAAGTTACAAACCAAACCATTAAGTTCAAAAGCCAAGAAGATAATTATAAAGGGAAAAAACGTGACAGAAGAAAATGAAAAAACTCCGGTCAAACGACCTTTTATCGGAATATGGTTTGACTGTTGTCATGTGTACGGAAGAATTTATAAAAATAGCGCAGGGACAATGTATTACGGACGTTGTCCAAAGTGTTTACGCCCAGTGCGTATAAGAGTCGGCGGAGAAGGTACAAGTCGAAGATTCTTTAGAGGTAGCTAGTGTGTAAGATGCGGTAAATAAAATTTACCGCATCCTTTTTGCTATTAAAAAAGAGCCCATTAGGACTCTTTTTTGTTTGTTTAATTTTTTGTCTAGCGGTACCTGACCTACAGACTTATTTTAAATCATCTCCTTTGCCAAAGCTTTAACAATTACTTCATCAGGAGTTTGAGAGGTTAATACAAAATGTTCTAATGTTCTATCAACTCCATTACGTGTTATCTTAAAAGTATACCAATCTCCATTAGGAGCTCGATCGAAAAAGTCAGGTTCAATTTTAATAATTTTTACGTCTTTAATACCCGCTTTTTTAAGTATATTATCAAAATATCGTTGTTTTTTACTGTATTTCATTTTATTATAACGATCATTTAGCCAATGCCTTTCATAATCTTTAGCATCTGCGATAGCTTGTTCTTGTCTTCTGAAAACATTCGAATGTTCTTGTATATTTCCTGTTGTAAGTGTTGTAATATTAGCTTTTGTATTTATACCAGAAACCTTTAATGCTTCTGGTATAGATTTAAAGTTTTGAACAAGTGCTTTACCAATACTCAAATCTTTTGCACCTTGAGCAGATGTTACACCAGCTTTATTTGCCTGGTTTAAAGCCGATTTAGCCCCTAAAGCTGAAGCTCCAACTGCAAATGTTCCCGTACCAATAGTTTCCCAAGCTTGTTTTGCTTCAGCATCTGTATCAGCAGTTGCTGCTTTATATGCACCAACACCAATCATTCCTGCACCCATAGTTGCTCCAGCTGCTACCATAACCGGTAGTATTGCTCCACCCGTCAAAGCAACTGCCGCTGCACCAACACCAACAGTTACTGCGGTTGCAATCGGATGATTCATAGCTCCTTTAACTAATCCCGCTAAGCCTTTTCCGAAACTTTCCATTGTTTCGCCAAAACCTAATTTACCATCATCTTTGCCATCTGTGCAAACTTTATCTTTATCATCAAGCCAATCTGCTAAGCCATCCCAGCCAATTTTTTCTCTAACAAAATTGCCAGCGGTCCAGTCTTTTGACCAAAAACTAACTTCTTTTTGTTCTTGAGCTTCAGGTTTGTTTTTTAATTCTCTTGATTGTACAATACTCTGTTGAGTTGACACTGCGTTAATCACCATATCCTTTTCTCCTTTTTCTCTTTTAAAACTCGTGTATGTATTTATAAAGTTTTTCAAAAAGGAGAAATTGCCCCGCCCCACCACATCATATCATATCATATCATATAGGGCATTATAACTGAATTTCAGTCTTAAAAAATTCATATTTACAAAACTTAACATCCGTCTTTTAGATTGATTTTTGCAGTGAATACGCTACAATATAATTAAGAAACAAGTTAAATAAAATATAAAAAACAGAAAATGACAGAATTAAATGATTTTATAATAGAACAACTAAAAGATGAAGAATTCCAAAAAGAATATATGAACGAAAGTCTTAATGAATATATAAACGATGGCGATTTTAATGCATTCTTTCGTTCATTAGAATTAGTTATCAAATCAAGAGATAGTATTTCAGGATTTTGTGAAAAGGCTGGAATTGATAGAGCTATGTTGTATCAGATATTCAATGGTGAAAGAGTGCCAAGAGTCGATACGTTAGCAAAAATTCTTAAAACATTGGGCTTAACTTTGAAAGTTGCTTAGATATTCATAAAAATGGAGAGTATATTATGAGTTTAGAAAATTTAAGAAAAGAACATGAGATTTTAGATATTTTTTGTAATCTTGTAAAAATCCCTTCCCCTTCTTTAAAAGAAGAAAAAGTTATCGAATGGATTTTTGATTTTTGTACCAAAAATAATATTCCCGTAAGAAAAGATTCTTATGGAAATGTTTATATAAAAGTTAAAGCAACTGATTCAAACAAAGAGCCTATAATGATTTCTGCTCACATGGATGTTGTCGGAGATGACAGTCCGATTGAATTATTATTTGACGGACAGTTTATTAAAGCTAACGGAAGAACTTTAGGCGCAGATGATAAAGTAGGTGTTGCATGCGGGCTTCTCTTAGCAAAAGAAGTCGCAAAATCAGCCCCCGTTCATGGCGGATTAGAAGTTACTTTTACACGTGATGAAGAAACCGGCATGAGCGGTGTTGAACATCTTGAATTTGACAAGCTTGATTCTAAATATATTTTAGTTTGTGATGCTGATAAACTCGGACAGTTACAAATCTCCGGTGCAAGTTATACAAACGCAAAAATAACCGTAAAAGCTCTTAAAGGCGGACATTCCGGTATTGACATTGGTGATAATACAAGACTCAACGCAGCAAAATTAATTGCGGAACTTTTGGCTAAATTTCCTCAAGGTGCTTATTATACTGATGAAACCGGAGTTATTACTTCTTGCAATTTAGGAGCATTGGTTGCAGGCGGAATTCAAAATTCAGTTGCATCAATCGTTGAAAAAGGAACTAAAACAAATGATTACATTTCTGAAATAATGAAAAAAACATCAACAAATATTATTAATGTTCTCGGAATGGCATCTTACTCAATAAGGAGTGCTTCAGCAGAAAAAGAAGAAGAACTCAAAAATCTAATGTTATCATTGGTTACGGAATTTAATCAAAAATATGAAGGTTTAGCAACTGCTGAAATTGAATTTGAAATACATTTATTACCTTTTGAAAAAGCTGATGATGACAGAATCGAAAAAGCTCATACGCTTGCTTGTAATAAAATCGGAATAAAAAATGAAATTTCATCATTCCATGCCGGAGCTGAAACCCATATTTATTGCCATAATAAGAACTCAAAAGGTGAAACTTTCATGCCGTCACTTTTAGGCTTGGCTGATATTTACAACATGCATTCCGCTGAAGAAAAAGTTGATTATCAAACCATTGTCAAAGGATATAATATCATTAAAAATACTTTTGAAAGTTTTAATTTGGAAAGTATGGTATAATTAACTCATATGAGAGGCTCTTCTAATAAAATATTTTCTTTTATATTATTGCTCATAATGATAGCCATCGGGTACTTTTACCAAGACTGGTTCAAAGAGCAATATCGTCATGCAAAAGGAGTCTATTATATATACAAAGGAGACCAAGCCTATTCCGCTGACAATATGGGAAAAACTTTGGATTATTATATAAAAGGGCTTGAACTATATCCAAAACACCATGAAGCATGGTTTAACTTAGGAAACATTTATGCAGTGCATGAAGATTATTTTTCGGCAGTAGATGCTTACGAACACGCAATAGATGCTTCCCCGAATTTTTTTATGACAGCGGTTTTAGCTCGAATGAATTTAGGGATTGTATTATCAGAAGAT
>JAFQNY010000115.1 GCA_017395765.1 bacterium | reverse complement strand
GCTATCTCTTTCATCATTAATTATTCTATTCTCGTGTATTATTATAATATTCATCAAAAACAAACAAATTAACAAAAATATATTATTAATTACCTTAAGTAGTACTTTATTATTTTTAACAGTATATTTGCCAAATAATCTTCAATTGAATTACAATAATATGAGCACATTTTGGTCTGAATATGGATTTATGAGCATATTACATCCTCAAAGATTTTTTATAAGAATTGGAGAAATATTTCTACACGAACATAAATTAGCAGGAACTATTTTAGGTTTAATAACATTATACAAACTCCTTGAGTACATAAAGAATAAAAAAGCACTTAATATAATGTTTTGCACCTTCCCAATTTTTGTAACTATTCTGTTATCTTGCATGCATTTATATCCTTTCACGGACAGGCTCATTGCATTTTTGGTACCGCTTTTTATAATTATGATAGCAGAATATAAAAACTTCATTCAAAAATCATTATCTACCGGTTTTGTAATCATATCTTTGATTACTTTATTTATACATCTTTCAAAAACAAACAATTTACCAAATTACAGAAATAACCCTGCTCAACACCTTAACAATGAAGAAACACTAAATAAAGCATATAAGCCTTTCTATCCGGTTTATAAATGGTATACGCATTTAGAATAAACAAGGTATTATAAATCAATGTTAATCTAAATCAGCATTACTCTAACAATACCTCTGGTTCAGCTTGCATTAACACTTTAACAGATATAAAAAAGAGGCTCCTTTCAATACCTCTTTTACTTACATATTGTTTTAAAATAAAACTCATATTTACAAAACATAACATCTTACAACTTATTTAAAGATTTGGATTAAGACATAATCCTTTAATTATATGATTATAGGGAAACACCGATTTGTTATAATTACTCTTACAATTAGAAAGGAGATTGTTTATATGACAGAAGAAGTTAAAACTACAGATAATTTAAATAAAAATATCTGTTCTAAATGTTCCAAAGAAGTTCCGGAAGCCGAAAAGAAAATGTATGAAGGTGATGACGGAAAAACTCCTATCTGCATATGCGATGAATGTGCAAATAAAATCAAAGAAGAATATGAAATGGCAACAAAAGACGTAAATATTTTCAAATGTTTACTTTTCGGTATAACTGCAAGTTTTATAACAGGACTTATATGGTATTGGATAGCTGTTGCAACTCACACAATGTATGACATTGTAGTAATTGGTCTTGGTTTTATTATTGCCATTGCTTGTTCTATGGGAGCCGGCAACAAAAAAGGCTGGAAAGTTCAATTAATAGCTATTTTACTAACATTATTGACCATAATCTATGCAGAAGGTATATTCGCACATAATGCAGTAAGTCCTGAACCGGTTTTTAGCGGAGGAATTCTTAAATCAATAGCTGAGCTAATTGTACTACCATTATTTGCAATTACGTCTTTAGGTTTTATTGGTTCTCTTTTCTCTATGATAGCTCTATATGTAGCTTTTGCCGTGACTAAGAAAGAAGAGCTTAAGTTGATTAAGTAAATTAAACATTAGGAGATTAATTATGAGAAAAATTTTAGTATTAGCACTTTTTCTTACCTGCTTAACAGTAGGCTGCTCAAAAAAATATGATAGCATAGAAGAATACGCTGAAGCAATGAACACCGTACAAAAAGCTCAAAAAAGTTACACCTTAGAGTTTGAAAACTTATCTTGGATATCAGATACATATTATAAAGCTTTTCTTAAAAATGATTTATGGAAGTACAGTCAATCAACCAATCATGGCAGAAATTATATAAGAACAGTTCTATATGACGGCAACGATATTACCGGATATGGGGAACATTCTAAATGGGCGACCCTTATTGCCAGCCCCGAAACTACAGAAGACAAAGAACTCCACACAAGGGTTCACAACATAGCTTCGCAACTATTAAACTGGAACAAACCAAGTTGTTTATATACCAATAAAGAAGATAAACCTAAATTTATAAACAACAATGCCAAAATGAACGGTTTTGATTGTCGTTTAATTAAGTATAGCGACTCATATGAAGTTTGTGTCAACGATAAACTCGGTATTGCAGTTTATTTAAAAACCAGTTTAGATGAAGGCAAAGACTCCACAATAAACCTGTTAAAAGTTGATACAACAGAATTAGCAGATTCGACATTTGTATTACCTGAAAACAAACAAAAAACCACCTTAGAAAATATGTTAAAAGAACTTGCTAAAGGTAATTTTTAGAACTATTAAATAAAGAAGGAAGTAGGCTAAAAACCTACTTCCTTTTTTTTAATATATTTCGTCTTCTAATTTTTCTTTAATTTCTTGATTTTCATCATACTCGTCAATCATTTCTTGCAAACTTTCAGGATAAACCGTATCCGGAGCTAAAGCCTCTTTTTGTAGTCCTTTCTCCAGAAGTTCAACTTCTTTATCCATAAGCTTTTTATCTGCTCGTACAATGTCCCTGCCCATATGCTCTGATATAATAGAAATCGTGCTTTCGGTAGGCGAACCTAATTCGTTTGCTTTTCTTTGAATATCATAACTAATCCAATCGTTAGGCAACTCATCAATATCCATATAATTTTTATCTGTACCCAAACGCTTATTTACTTGCGAAGTTAAAATTTTGGTCACATATTCCTTTTGAGAAACAAATCGACAAGGGATAATTATATCTTCACCGATAATTTCTTCAGGGTCACGTTTTTCATATTTTTTAAATAAATCGGCAGCAATATGCAAGTGTCCAATTTCTACATCAAGCATAAATTCCCAAATCTTTTTAAGACGTTCGTCAACTTCATCTTCAACGCAAGTATAGTAATTACAAACTTCAGTAAACTCGTGTAAAAGAAGTTTTTCATACAAACTTTCAGTTGGGTCAATTAAAGACTCATACATAGTTACGTGCTCTTCTTCAACATCTTTAATCTCAGCATAAGTCTCTCTCAAAACGTGATTACCGTACATAAACCCGTGTTCGGCATAATAATTATGAGTTTGTTGCTCTGCAGAAACAAGAGTTAAAATATTAACTTTCGTCTGTGGTGCAGTTGTTAATTTATCATAAGACTTTCTCAACCTTAGAGCATTACAATTATGATGATGTTGGGTCGGACGCCCTACTATAACATCAGTTTGTGCTTGAACGATATCATTAGGACAAATACCCTCTTCCATATATGCCCATTGCGCATATCTATAAAGATGGTCAAAGTCTTCTAAAAGCCCAAAATCATACGTTTCTTTAACATATTTGTCAGGTTCATTCTGAGCAAGCCAAGCCGTTAAATCTACCGCAACTTGCTCATAACCCAATGTCGTTTCTAATACTGATTGATCTTTTGGACATAACCAATTTACGGTAGTTTGTTGCTGATCTTCAATCCTACGTGTCATCGTAACTAAATCGCAAGCTTCCTTATCCGGACATAAACGAGAAAATGCGTGTTTAAAATTCCAAGCTTCAACTTCAATCCCATTCATAAGAATTTGTCGAGTTCTGGTATAACAATCAACCTCGTTTTTGTTATATGGCTCTCTTACAATTAAATGCCAATTCCTGAGTTGTTTTTCTAAAGGCAAGCCTTTTTCTTTTAAAGCGTTAAATGTCATTTCAATCTCCTTATTTTCGCAGCGAAACTGCACCCTAATATGACATCAATCGATTTATAAAAAAATCCCCAATTGTTATTTTATTAGGATAATAATTTAATTTTCATATATATAAAAAATGTTGAAATAAAAACTGTATATAAAATGCAGAATGAAAATGTTACAAATCTTAAAATTTAATGAGAAATTATGACAAAATAATTCGTTAAAAAGAGTTTATTAAGAAATGTTAAGCTATTTTTAACAATAATTATACTTTTTTTTAAAAAACCAGAATTTTTATAAAAAAGCCGTAAAGTAAGTCTCAATAAGGGGTTTAAAGGGATTCTAAAAAAAATTTTTTGACTATTTTTTGTAAAGATTTGTTAATTTTAGCAAATTGGAAAATATATTAAAAAAATTTTCTGTACCTGTCCTACAATTAAATTATAACATTTAGGAGGTAAGAAATGAATACTAACTTAAAACTTTCAAAGCGAGAACACGATATTGCAATACTTGTTTGTAAAGGTTACACGAACAAAGAAATTGGCAAAATTTTGTTTATATCAATTCATACGGTTAAAGCTAATCTTGAACATATTTTTGAAAAATTGAAAGTAGCTAACAGAGTTCAACTTGCTATAAAATATACGTACGAAACAGAATTTAGATATAAATAAAATATTTGTCACACGAAGTAGAACCGTAAAATTTGTAATAAATTATAAAACTCTGTCCCTTTCCTTGCAAAAAGGGACAGAAATAAAAGTTTTGTTACTGTACTACAAAACTTTTTACTTTTTCAAATTTTCAAAAAGCTCTTGAGGACAAATTTCTTCTTTAATATTCACGGGAAAAAGCACGAGGTTCAAAATCTACAGTTCTCAATCTTTCTGTTCTTACAAAATCTATTGCTTTATTTAATACTGTTACATAATCATTAGAGCATTCTATCCCCATTTTTTGACAACATTCATTAAATATTTTATTCGGGATGACTCTGCCGAAGCAAAGGCAACTAAATGTTGCGTTTGCTGAGAGGCGGGTGGTTTCCTAAGAAAAAGAGATAATTTGAAATCCTTCAAATTATCTCTTTTTCGTTTAAATTAGATGCTGGCAACGAGCTATCTTTCCAGGCGGTGGCCCGCCAAGTATTTTCGCCTCTGTAAGTCTTTACGACCGTGTTCGGGATGGGAACGGGTGGGATCCTTACGATTTGT
>JAFQNY010000114.1 GCA_017395765.1 bacterium | reverse complement strand
AGTTAAAGAAATGGCTTTCCCGATACTGAATTTATTCGGATGTAAAAGTAGTTTCATAAATATTTGTTTTTCATAATCGGTCAGACAGGTTCTTGAATAATCTTCGTAATGATAATTTGGAATTAAAAGCTCGTAATTATTGCTATTTCCTAAAATCCGTTTCCATCTTTGAAGGGTACCAATTGAGACATTTCCTAACTTTGCATAAATTTCGGGATACAAAACTTGTGCGTTGTATGCACTCAAAAAATCAGTATCAAATTGCGTTTTATTCTGTTGATTTTTGCGCTGATTTTTCCAAAGATTTAATAAATCTAATCTTGCAAGCGCAATTGTTTTAGCTTTATCTGGCTTATGAAAATCAAGTGGCACAGGAATCTGTTTTTTAGATAAACTTGGAACAAATTTTGAATAATATTTTTCTTGCAATTCTGGCTCAATGCTTGATAGCAAAATCTCAAAACTTTTTCCACCTTTGACAACGACATCTCGAGTTTGATATTTACCTCTTGAAAGCCGAATTGCTCGAGTGCTAACGCCTTTAAGTTCTGCTAATTCTTTGATTGTAATGTATTTTTCGTCTGTCATCGTACTGACATCTATCACTCCAAACTCGGAAAATTGGAAGTGTTTCCCAGTTACTTTGTATCATTTGGACACACTTGTAATCTTTAAGAACAGAGTTAAAATGTGTGTGATAAAATATTTATCCCAAGGAGTTTTATGAAGAAGGAACTAAAAAAACAAATCCAGCAGCTTGAACAAAAAATGGAAAGAAGCCCGAATAATATGAATAACGGTGGTAGTCATTTTCTATATCATCGGGAACAGATGATAAGGTTTAAACTTATGCAAGCAGGAATTAGCCAGAAAAAACTTGCAAAACACTTAAAACTAACCGAAAGCTATATTTCAAAACTCATAACCGGCGAACGCTATAACCAAGATTTTGAAATCTTCTTACGAAAAATCCTGCAGTTTGATTATTGTTTTATATAAGTTGTTTTGCATTGCTACAAATAGCAAAAAATATCTTGTTGAGTTATTATACTATATATGATTGTGGGTATAAGTACAAAACAAAATCTACAAGCATTTAAAGGGAATCCTTTGGTTAGTACTGCTGCGTTCTTAGATAGTCGAGTATTGATGAATAAGGCTGCTTTAGATGTCGCTTGTGATGTGCCTATAGTTTTGAATGCTAATAACAAAGTTGAGAGAAGAGAAAGGTTTAATCGCGCAATTATCCCTTGGCTAATTGCTTATGCAAGTCCTTTTATAACATTACCTTTGACAAATCGTTTAGCTATGAAACATATAGCAAAATTATCTTCTTTTAATGGGAAAGAAGCAAATCTAATTAAAATTTCTAATAAGTTTTTAACTTCTAATGAACTACTCAAAAATGGCGTAAAAGAAATATCACAAAAATTTGATATCAATTTATCTGAAGTTTTGAAAAAGTGTAATGGGGATTATGGAGTATTAAGGAAAAAACTCACAAATGCTAAAACTGCGGTTACAAGTTTTGATTTTCTAATTACAACTTTTATGGCTGGTTCTATAGGTTTTCTTAACAATGCACAAACAAAAAAGAAAACAGGTCAAAAAGGTTTTTCTGCTGAGTTTGAGATGGCTGATAAACAAACTGTTGAAGCTCGTACCGAAGGGTTTAACAAAACCAGTGATAAGTTCAAAAAAGCTTATATTGGAACTCTTGCAGGACTTACATTGCTCCCTTTAGCATTAAGGAAGGGTATGTTGGCAAACAACCCAACAAAATTGAATTCTTTTATAAAAAAACATGCAGACAAATTTGATTACAAAGATGGTATTTTTATGAGCAGATTCTCATTCTTCTTAATGGCAGTTGGTTCATATCTTGGTATATTTGGTGCCTCAAGGAATGAAACGGAAATTAAAGACAATGCCATTCGTTCTGTATTCTCATTAACTGCATTTTTTGGAGGAGACTTATTAATTGGTAGTACATTAGCAAGACTTTCAGATAAATTTTTGAAAACTGATTTACTAGAGAAAAATGCTCCTAAAACTTTATTGAATAAAATTGTTCCACCGACTAAAAAACTTGAAAACTTAACAGGGCGTTCAAAAAATATCGGTGCAGCTCTTTTTTGGATTAATTTAGCAAGTTTAGCAGGATTTATGGGGTGGGCATTACCTTTAACATTAAATAAAATGATTAAAAAAGATGTTGATAATTATGTTAAAAACAATACCACACCACAATCCAATAATAACTATTCAATGGAAGCTTTTATAGAAAAAATTGCTAATAAGTAAAGTGAGTTAAATAAACCTTTTTACAATAGAATTTTAATCACTTGGAATTTCGGTTTGGTATATTGATAAAATGTAAATTTATTTTTGAACACCATTTAAACACTTTTTAAACGGCTTTTAAACGCTGTTTAAATTTTTGTATATTTTTTAATATAATTCGACAAATCATATTTTCTTTTCATTGAATCATAAGTCATTCTACGAATTTTGCCCGTCACAGGATAATCAGCAAAAGCTCTATCATGCAACCCTCCAATTGCCCATAGAATTCCGACATAACCATTTGCTGATGGTGCATCATAAGCATATTTATCATTTAAGTAAATCGCTGTTTTTAAAGCATCTTCAGGTGTAAGCATCCACTCCAAAATTTTCTTTGCCCAATACATTCTTAAATATCCATGAATTGTTCCTTCCTTAATTAATTGGGTTTGCGTTGCATTCCATAATTTGTCGTGCGTATTTGCTTTTTCTAGAATTTCTAGTGAATAAGTATATGGTCTAATATCGTATTTATGGTTATCAAGTGACATTTTAGCCCAATTTGGAATTGAAGAAAAATCTTTAAAGCTTTCTGAATACAGACAAAAATTATCAGCAAGCTCTTTTCTAATAATTAATTCCTCTAAAAAAGCCTCTTTATTAGTATCTTTTAGACCAGATTTTATCACTTCTAAAGCTACTCTTTGCGAAGATATAAAACCCAAATTTAAATATTTAGATAAGCTGGAAATCACGTTTACTGAAGGATCGTTTTTATTTTCAGAATAATACTGCAGCTTGTTTTTAATAAAATCCTCTAGAACATTATCTGCTTCAACTTTATCAGAAGTTAAATTCATAAATTCAGTCAAAAAGGGGTAAATATTGTAATAAATTTTTGTCCTTAGAGTTACAGCAGAATATTCTTGCTTACTAGATACAAACCTTGCTGGGATTATATTATGACCATCTATTTCGTATATTTTAAAATCCGCATTTTTCAAATAATCTCTTTTTAAAATCGGATTAAAATCAATAATTAAAATAGCAGGATTTATATTTTTAATTATTTCTTGAGGTGT
>JAFQNY010000113.1 GCA_017395765.1 bacterium | reverse complement strand
GAATTTAATCCGTCTATTTTAATGTCAGAATTTACTGAGTGTATATGAGTATTTTGAATCAAAAATGAATTGTTCTTTATGTTTATGTCTCCTTTAAAAAATACATTTTTATTAAAATTTATATCTTTTAAAGTTTTAACATTTCCGTAAATTGATAAATTAAAATCCGTTACCCCTTTTATATTATTTAATTGTGGAAATATGTTGTTAAAGTCAGGGGTTAATGATGCGTTTTTTATTGCATTATAAAGATCTTTAGATAATTGTTGGCTTGATTTAACTTTAAAATTAAATTTACCGAATAAGTTGGCATTTCCGGTTAGTTCAATATCTTTATTGAAAAGTTTTGCCTCATGAGTCGTAAAATTGACTTCTTGGTCATTAAATTTTAAGACTGCATTTGTATTTGTTATTTTAAATTGAGAAGCTTCTGTAAAGTTTGAAACTACGTTATTAAGGTTTAAAATTCCCCATACATGAGGGTTTTTTCTGTTGCCTTTTGCTGTAATATCAATATGGCCTTTTCCGTATATTTCCATAATCGGAACTGGACCAATTATAAAATTTAGAATTTCATGTAACGGGTTTAAAACCTCTTGTGCGACATGTAAATCTACGTTTTGAGAACTTCTTATTCTCATGTCTGTATTTTTAAATCCGTATAATTCTTGAAATCCGTTTACTTCAACTTTTTCAGTGTAACCGGCAGGTACTTTTGCGTCAAAAAAGACTCGTTTTCCTTGAAAATTTAATTTAACAACTCCGCCTGTTTTTGTATTTGGTATCGGTTTTAAAACCGTTAGATTTGATAGTAAAATATTTCCGACAATATCCGGTTCAGGCAACCTGCCTTTTATTGCTAAATTCCCGAGAATTGTTCCGTTTACATTAAATTTCTTTAATTTATAAATGTTTAATTCTTCCAGATTATATGAAGGTAGTATTTTTATTATGTCATTTAGATTAGATTGATTTATTAATAATTTTATATCGAAGGAAGGCATTGCTTTTCCAAAATAATCTTTGATGTTACCGGTAGCAGCAATATTAATATTTTTGGAATTGATATTTATATGATCCAGTATGATAGAATCTCGTTTAATCCCAAATTTTGATTTAATAATCATCGTTTCAGGTAAAATTATTGATTCCGTTTTTTCTTTCATAACAAAAGCTACATTTTTTAAGGTTGTAATCAGTTCCCCTTTATTAGCCTTGATGTCAACAGCACCCTTTAATTCAACTAGATTTTGCGGTAAATAATTTTTGAAATAAATTTTTAGTCTGGATATATCAGGATTTGAAATTTCAATGTTAAAAATAGTTTTCTTTATGTCGTTATTTTTTGGAAGGACTAAGTTTAGATTAATGCTTGAAGTCTTATCACCTACTAAAAATTTACTGTTCATAAGCATTTTTAGGTGTGAGTTGTTGTGTTGATAAAAAAATCCATGTCCGAGATATCTTATCGGTAGTGTGATGTTTTTTTGGAAGAATTTTATATCATAAGAATTTATCCTTAATAAATCGCATCGAATTTTTGAGTTTTGAATCTCTTTGAAGAAATCTTCTTGCAGTACAAATTCTTTAAATAAATTCAGAGTTATGTTTAAATCCCCTAATTCTACAGAATCAATGTGTATGCGTTTTGATATTAAAGGTAAAATTCTTAAACAAAAATTTAAGTTTGAAACTTCAATAGTATTTTTTGATTGTTTCATTTTTATTGAAGCATGTTTAGCTTTAAAATTTAGTTTTGGCAAAAAATTGATTGAAATCTTTGGTTCGCTGATAACAATCTCATACTGAGAATTTTCTGATATGTTTGCACAAACCGGTACAACCGCTTTTGTTAATAAAAACGGCATTATTAAAACGCAAAATAAATATATCCCAACAAATATTATTATAAGTTTATTTTTTAACATTCCTTCTAATTATATTACATACAGTTGTATCTAACAAGTAATTTTTTGTACTTTAAAAAATCTGTGTTATAATCAAGTTGTGAGAGATTTTATTAAAGTATTATTAGTTGGGATGGTTATATTATTCTCGCCTTATGTCAAAGGTGAAGAAGACTATAGAGTGCTTGTTATTCCTGATAACGTCGTTACTGAAAATATAGCATTGGATTCTTTTATTTATAATGCCTCTGCTGAGTTTTTTGCTGATGAGATTGTAACATTGCTTAATAGTACGGATTTCATGTCTGCCCCGACGGTGAGTGAAACAAGGGCTGTTTTAAAAGAAAACCCTGCTACAATGATTTCTGCAAAAAATTTAACAAATAAATTTAAAACGACATATAATATAGATTATGTTGCATTGAGAAAAATCGTAAAATCTTCTTCTGCAAGATATGCGTTATTATTAACTTCTCATATAGATGCAGAGAATTATATATTAAGAAGAACCCCATGGGATTTTTTGAATATCCCCGGAGCGTCTGTCGTTGACCCTGCTTATAAAATATCTACATACGCTGTTCTTGTCGATACAGAGTATAATAAGAAGCTTTGGTCTGAAACTTTTTATAAGACAATAAGTGTTTGTGAAAATAGGATTATAACAAGAGGACCTTCTCCACAAACTGAACAATTACAAAAAATTAAAGATTATTCACGTTATGTATGCCCTCAAATTGCTCAAAATGTTCAACAAAAAGTCTTACCACCTGATGTTTTAGCTCAGGAATCAAGTCAAATCTACTATGACATGGGCAATATTGATAATGTATTTACAAAAAAATACAGACACTTAGGAAAAGAATACGATAAAGTTTATAAACAACGAAAGGCAGATGCGGTTGAGTTTGTTGAAAATACAAAAGTCAAAGCTGATGAAACTGCTAAAAAAATAAAGAATTCTTATGATAGTACAAAAAAGAAATTAAATCAGAAAAAACAAACAAAACTGGAAGTTAAAGCAACGCCGGTTTTGGAAGAAAATTCACAAAAATCAGGGTTTAATGAAATTACCAATAAAGTTAAAGAAAAAACCGATTCTATAAAAAATACTATATTTAAAAAAGAATCCAATGAGTTGGAGTATCCTGAATTAATTAATATTGAGATTAAAAAGAAAAAACGTAATAATTTGTATGGCGATTATTCTGCGGATAGACCTGATTTAAGAGATTACGACTAGTTTTTATTTGTGATACGTTTCGTTCTTTAGAATTTTAAACGCTCTGTAAATTTGTTCAACTAAAATAAGTCGAGCAAATTGGTGTAGAAAGGTCATCTTAGAAAAGCTTAATTTAAAATCAGCTCTTTCGGATACATTTTTTGCTAATCCGCATGATGACCCGATTACAAAAACTAATTCGTTAATTCCGGAAATATTTATATCATTAATTTTTGTTGCAAAATCTTCAGAAGATAGCTGTTTCCCTTGTATCTCAAGAGTTATTACATAAGAATCCGGTTTAATATTTGCTAAAATTTTTTCGCCTTCTTGTAATAGAATCTTTTCGGTTAAATTATCATCTTTTATTTCAATTGGAGTCAGTTCAGTTATCTCAGTCGGAGCATAAGCGGATAATCTTTTTAGAAATTCGTCAATACCTTCT
>JAFQNY010000112.1 GCA_017395765.1 bacterium | reverse complement strand
TTAGCAAATGGACAATATAACTTAGCTTTAATGAATGCTTTAAGTGTCATCAATACATCACGACCAGAATATAAGTATCATTATTCTATTGCAGGAATTGCATGTGCATTAATGAAAAACTATCAAGATAGTATTAAGTATATTGATGAGTATTTAAAATTGCCAAATTATAATTCTTACTATAAAAGCAGGGCTTTACAATGCCAAGCTTTAAATTATTATGAATTAAAAAATTATGCAAAATCTTTAAACTATGCAAACCTTTCTTTAAATGAAAAAGAAGTTTTTGAAAAAGCAAGTACTATTTTGTTAAAGTACACTATATACACTGAACAAAAAAATAAAAAATTAGCAAAGCAAGAAGCTTGGAAGCTTGTACAAATTACACCTAATGCAGAAAATTATTTAAGGATAGCATTTTGTACTGATAATCAAAATGAAAAATTAGGATATTTAAAAAAGGTAAAGTCTTTTTATAAAGAACCAAAAGATATCTTTAATATAAATTATGAAATTGCAAAAATAGAACAAAATAAAATAAATAATGCACACAAAGCTATTGGGGTATATTCTCCAAAACCAGAATGGTCAAAGATATCAAATGAAAATGTAGGAACAATAACATATTGGAATAATAGACAAGATGAGTTTTTTGAAGCAACGAATGCTTGTATTGCAAATTATAAAGGTGCTAATTTAGCCAAATGTTTTGAAAGTGTTATAAATGATGAAAAAGAAAAAACTGCACAATTAAAAAAATCCATTTACGAAGCACAAATGTTGTATGTTCAACAACAACAAGTTAGTGCTATGCAATACAATAATTACTTGCAACAACAACGAAACTATCAATTAAGTAGACCAAGATATACTAATACGACAATTACGCCTATTGGGAATACTTACTATATGAATTCGTATAGCTATTAATATACTTTAATAAAATAATCAATATGAATGGTAAATTATGAATGTCCCTGATAGATTACAACGAAATATTGAAAAATATGAAATTTATGACTTATTTTATTCTATAGCTGAAAAAAATGGATTAAAAAATCTTGATAATGCTAATATTGATATAATTTTTGAAATAATTAAAAAATCTTTGTATAGTATAAAGAGTCCAACTTTATTATTCGGAAAACAAACAGAAAGGATGTTTGCTAATATTGTCTCTTGCCTTCCAAATTGTTTGTTAGTAAAACAAGAAGATAAAGGGGAACTTTTATCGAAAAATAAAAATGTAAAAATTCCTGATTATAAAATTATCACTACTAACGATAAAATATTTGTTGAAGTAAAAAATTATCGTTCAACAAATAGTAATAAACCTTTTAAAATTAGAAATGAAGAATTAAGCAAGCTAATTGAATATTCAAATTTAATGGGGGAAAAACTTTACATCGCCATATATTGGTCTTGCCAAAATATATGGACATTATTATTACCTAATGATTTTATAAAAAATAAAAAATTTTCTATGATAAGTTTTGCTGAAGCATATCGACTCAACAAGATGAGCTTGTTAGGAGATTATATTATTGGAACAACTCCGCCACTAGAAATGAAAATATTTATCAATGAATCTGTATCAAAACATAATTCTTCTAATACCTTGGCTGGAACTATAGTGGCAGTTGAACTTTTTTGCAACAAAGCTTTAATAAAAGATAAGTATGAAGAAAAAATCTTATTTAATTTAATTTTATTTAATAATTGGAATGAAAATATGTCAATTAAGTTTTGTGAAAAGAAAAAAATGAGATATATTCATTTTGAGTACAATCCAATAAAAAGAATAGAAGGACAAAATTTTAATATGATCAACTATTTAAGTTCTATAATGTCTATGAAATATAAGTTTATTCTTAATAATCAAGATTGTTCTGGTCTAGTAATAGAACAAATCTCATTAAAAAACCTATTGCTAGAAATTGATACAAATAAATATAAAAGTAAAACATTACCATTATGGTTCTTTTTTACAACTCCATAATAGTTTTTAATTTTACTGTCTGACATTTGAATTTCAACTGTCGGACAGTTCAAATTCAAAAGAAAATTTCTCATTTCGCAGTTGGAAATTCTCACCCTGCAAGACAATTTACATTTGTAGCCAGAAATTCTCAACCTGCAAGACAATGAGTAGGAGCTCAAATCCATTACCCAAAATAAAACCGAGCACTAGCAAAACTAGGCTCGGTTTTATTCAGAGGGGATGAGATTCGAACTCACGGTGGAGTTGCCCCCACACGACCCTTCCAAGATCGCACCATAAACCACTCGGACACCCCTCTTTGGTCTTATTCTATTATAATTAATAAATTTTCTTTGTAAATGGTTTTTTATTAGAAAGGAGTCTTTGAAAAGACTCCTTTCAGTTTTTTTTTGATTAAAAACTGCATCTGCCGTATTCGTCACATTCTCTTTTTTCAACAGTGTCACAATGATGAATCGTTAATGCGGTTACGATAGCACTTATACCTACCAATGAGTAGATAATTCTTGACATTACACTCATATCACCAAAGATTGCTGCAACAAGGTCAAATCCGAATAGTCCGACTAGCCCCCAGTTTAAAGCACCTATAAGTACTAATGCGTATGCGGTGTATCTTAGAATATTCATACAAGACTCCTTTCTTCTTCCTTTTTTATTATTACCTACCCGGAAAGTTTTTAATCAGAAAAACTAACTAAAACTTTTTATCAATTTATGGGAACTTTTTTTTAATAATCTCGTCTATATGTTTAGACGGAGGTATGAAAAGATGAGCAGAGTTTTGAATAATCAAACTTTTATTAATGATATTGAGCTTGATATTAATGAGCCAAAAACTTTTAGTGCAGTTGTTAACAATGATGATATTTTACAAATGTATTTAAAAGAAATCGGCAGAAAGAAAATCTTGACCAAAAAGGAGGAAATGGAGCTGGGGAAACAGATTCAAGAAGGAACTAAAGCCGAACGTGAAAAAGCGAAAAAGCAACTTGTTCAAGCGAATTTACGACTCGTTGTCAGTGTTGCGAAAAAATACATCGGGCAAGGTGTTTTGTTTATGGATTTAGTTCAGGAAGGTTCATTAGGTTTAATAAAGGCGGCTGAAAAATATGATTATAGAAAGAATTTTAAGTTTTCTACGTATGCGACTTGGTGGATTAAACAAACTATCGTCAGGGCAATTTCGAATCATTCAAGGACTATTAGAATTCCTGTTCATATGCTCGAAAAAATCAGGCGTTACAAGAAGGCTTGCAGTGATATTATATGTAATAGTGATTATGATACAGATGACGAAACAATTTCAAGATTATCAGGGCTTGATTCTAAAAAAATTGAAGAAGTTAAAAACGCTATAAAAAAAGAGCCGGTGAGTCTTGATACCCTTGTTACCGAGGATTTGTGCATACAAGATTATGTGGAAGATACAACATATCTTTCACCGGAGCTTAGTGCCCAAAATCGTTTGCAAAAGAGAGATGTTTCAAAGCTGATGAACAACCTTGATAAGCGAGAACAAGAAATTATTACCAGAAGGTTTGGTATCGGAAACCAAGAGCCAAAAACTTTAGAGCAAATCGGTAAAACAATGGGGTTTTCTAAAGAACGTATTCGTCAGATTGAAAATGTCGCATTGCAAAAGCTTAGAAAAGTAAATAATGTCGAGACACTAAGAGCATATTTAGATGTTGGATAAAAGAAAAAGGCTTTTTTATAAGCCTTTTTCTTTTTTGTATTTTTCCAAAATTTCGATTGAACGATTTGCAAGCATTTCATTTTTTAGTTTTTTATTTTTCCGTTCTTTTTTAGGTAATTCTATTGGCGGAACAAGAGCCCAGTTTGAATTAATCGGTTGAAATTGCGTGTGTTCGGAATCTGAAATATAGTGTGTCAACGCTCCGAGGATTGTTTCTTTTGGCAGTTCAATCATAGATTCTCCAAGCAGTCTTCTTGCCATGTTAATTCCCGCAAGCATTCCTGTTGCAATGGATTCTGTATAACCTTCGGTTCCTGTTAATTGACCGGCAAAGAATAACCCTTCTCTGTTTCTTGATTCCATTGTAGGGTTCAAAACTTGAGGACTGTTTATGAATGTATTTCGATGCATAACTCCGTATCTGACTATGTTTACATTTTCTAAGCCGGGAATTGATTGCAGTAATTCTTTTTGCGCTCCCCATTTTAAATTAGTTTGAAATCCTACAAGATTAAATAGGGTTTTTGCTGAATTGTCTTGTCTTAATTGAACAACTGCGTAGTTTTCAATACCGGTTCTTTTGTCAACAAGCCCCACCGGTTTCATCGGGCCGAATCTAAGTGTATCCTTTCCTCTTGATGCTAAAACTTCTATCGGTAAGCAAGATTCAAAGAATTTTGATTTTTTATCAACATCGTGTTGTTCTATTCTTGGTGCGCTGATTAAAATATTATAAAAGGTCTCATATTCTTCTTTGTTCATCGGGCAATTAATATACGAAGCTTCTCCTTTGTCATAACGTGAAGCCCAAAATGCTTTATCAAAGTTTATTGACTCGACTTCAACGATAGGAGCAATAGCGTCAAAGAAATGCAAATGTTCGCTTGCTGTAAAATTCTTTATATCTTCGGCCAAATCATCACTTGTTAGCGGGCCGGAAGCAATAATAACATTACCTTCCGGAATTTTTGTCAACTCTTCTCTTATAAGTTCTATGTTAGGATCTTCTTCAATACGTTTTGTAACGGCTTTTGAAAAATCTTCACGTGCAATTGCTAATGCGTTTCCTGCGGGTACAGAATTTTCAATGGCAATTTTAATTAATTCTCCGCCAAGAATTTCCATTTCTTTCTTCAGCAATCCGCTGGCATTGGTAACATCAGCAGAGCCAAGACTGTTTGAACAAACGAATTCTGCACAATCTCCACCTACGTGCGCTCCTGTTGTTTTATCGGGGCGCATTTCATAAAGCTTAACTTTGATTCCTTTTTTTGAGAGTTGTAAAGCCGCCTCAGAACCGGCTAAACCTGCTCCTATTATTATAACTTCCGGCATGATAAATCCTTTTATATATTTTTTTCTATTTTACCGACTTGGTTTCTGCCATTTTCTTTTGCATAGTACAAGCCTTTGTCTGCGTATTCTATTAGGTCTTGCGCATTATCTGCATCTTCAGGGAAGGTTGCGACACCAACACTGATTGTTACATTTGTTTTTACATTGTTATTAAGTATAAACTCGTTTTCTTCAATAGCCTTAAGCAGTCTGTTTGCATGAAGAGAGACTTCGTTAGCATTTGTATTCGGTAATATAATGCTCATTTCTTCGCCACCGTATCTGCAAACAAAATCTGTGTTTCTGGAATTTTTCTTTAAAATCTGAGCGACTTGTTTTAGTACTGCATCACCGGATTGGTGTCCGTAGGTATCGTTAAATTTTTTGAAAAAATCGATATCCGTTATAATTAATGAGAATGGTTGTTCGTAACGACGAGCTATTTCTATTTGTTTCTTCAATGATTCTTGGAAATATCTGTGGTTGTATAGTTCTGTTAAACCGTCAATAGTTGCAAGTTTGTATTGATATTCAAAATCTCTTGATTTTATTAAGTATTTAGTCAAATAAGAAAGTGCAAAAGCAAGGATTATTGATATTGACGGTAAAACTACCGGAATCCATAAATTAAATATTTCCATAACATAATATGATGTAAATAAATATGCAATTGTAAACAATATTGTTGATAAAAGTGCTATAAATGTTGAACTGGTAAGCATAACAATTGTGCCGATAATGGCGATTACTGAAAATATGATTATAATATTTGTAGTGACGCTTGATTGCTTTATAAAGTTGCCGTCAAGCATATTGTTAAAGAATGTTGCATGGACTTCAACACCGGGATAAACCCCTTCTTGTATAGGAACGCTTTTTGTATCGTGTAACGACATTGCGGTTGTTCCGATTATGATTATTTTATCTTTGAAATCAAGCGGGTTTTCTACAGCTTTACCTTCCATTTCATGCACGACTTTATATAACGGATAAATTGTGTGTGTACCGCTGATGCCATACCAATTTAAAATAGTATCGCCGTCCTTTGTTAAAGGGATTTTTGTATCATGAATTAATATATTTGACTTGTTATCTATTTTTATCTCTGTAACTTTTTCTCCGGAAAGATAATCGCACCCAGCACCAAAAGATAGGTATGGATAATAACCATCTTTATATTTTAGTATTGGTGCAATTTTCCTGATAATACCGTCATTACTTCTGAAAACGTTGGTCATACCTATATTAACTTTTCCGTTAACTAAACTGTTAAGTATAGGACGACAATTTGAATAATTATATTTTTTGTTAAGTTTGAAGTGCTCTGAGTTTTCAATCTTAAGTGCAAGTCTGTCCGGCAAACTTGCAGGAATTCTGACATCTGAAGTTTGATTGTCAAAATTCATTGCAGTGTAAACATTTTTGTATTTATTCATAGCGTTTACAAGGGTTTTATCGGACTCGTCTTCACCCTTCATTGATTTTATAAACATTAAATCAAAAATAAGGGCTTGCGGGTTGCTTTTTTCCAAATGATCTATGATGTTTCCGTAAACTTCACGAGGAATTGGCCATTTTCCGTATTTATCCCATAGCATTTCAAAACTTGCATCATCTATAGCTAAGACTACAATATCTTTGTTTGGAGTAGGTTGTTTGTGAATAATTCTAAGAGCTTGTCTGTAATCAAAAGCTCTGTTTTCAGCTACTTCAAAAAATGAAAATATAACTTTTTTAAAAGCACTGTTGTTTTGCAAAATTATCGAGCCGATTAATAAAATGGCTGAAACTAAAAGGATATATGTACTAAACGTAAACCATTTTGTTTTGAAAAACTTTTTCACAATGAAATCTCCCCTGTATTCTAAATTCTTCCTATAGTGTGTTTTTTGTTAGAGTTTTTACCGGAGCGTTTTGTTCCGAGTAAGTTTTTTTCGATTAAACAATTGTTAATTTTTAGCAATTCGGTTGAATTAGCTAAATCCATTGGGTTTAACAAATATTTTAATAAGCATTCTTCGTGTAAATTCATAATAACGTCCTTATTTATATATATCTTTTAACGGGTAAACTTTGACTTTTCTTTAATAATCATTAACAACGATAGTACAAATGGATGATTTTTTGATGTAAAGATTAATTTTATTTCAAGATTGACCGTTATAAATAATAAATTTAAGAGGTAATATTATGTTTAAAGGTTTTTATCCAAGATATGATTTAGAAGCTCGTATTCAGCACTCCAAGATTGATTCGTGGGGTTATCAAATGCCTTCTGCAAGGATGAATCGAGTTGAAGAAGTCGGGACTGCGGATTTTTCATCCGTAATGTCAGGTTTGGTTGAAAATCTTAATACTCAGATGGAAGCTCCTGATAACTTATTAAAAGAAGCAATGATGGGCTCTCAAAATGTTGATATTCACGATGTTATGACCGCAATGTCAAAGGCAGAACTTGCAATTAGTGTTGCTACTACCGCAACAGGAAAAGTCATCCAAGCGTATGATAAAATCATGCAATTGCAAATTTAGACTTCTCATAACGGTTTAATATGTGTATAATAATGTAGGGAAGGACATATGGATTTAAATAAAATACTTGAAAACAAAACTTTATTAGCCGCTATAATTGGCGGTATAGTGTTTTTGATTGCAGTATTTATAATTTGCGGCACAATAGCTTCAACCTCAAAATCTGATAAAGAGCAAATTGATGTTTCCAATGTCCCGTTAAAAGAACCTGTTGATTTATTAACTACTGATAATTTAGGTAAAGCTTTAGAAATTCAAGCGTTACTTGCTAAACATGGTATTGTAGTTTCAAGAGCTGTTGATGGTACAAAGTCTGTTTTAAAATTAAATCCGAAAAATTGTACTACAGCTCCTGGTAAATGTACCACTGAAAAACGTGACTTAGCAATTATGTTAATTGTTGAAAGCGGTTTGTATGACCAAAATGTCGGTTTAGAAGTTTTTGATAAAGGGGACTTTACTTCAACCAAAGAAGATAAAAGAATTCGTTTAGTTCGTGCTATGAACGGTGAGTTAGCAAGATTAATAAAAAGAATTGACGGTATTGAAAATGCATCTGTATTTATTTCAATTCCTGAGCAAACAATGTTTTCTTCAATGCAAAAACCTGTTACGGCTACTGTTCAGTTGACGGTTGCTGTTGGTCAAACGCTTAATATGGGAACAATAAAAGCAGTTTCTAACTTGCTCTTAGGCAGCGTTTCAGGTTTGACCTCTCAAAATATTTCAATAACCGATACTAACGGTCATGTTTATAACAGTCTTGTTGATGCTCAGTCAGAAATGATTGAAAGGCTTCAACAACAAGATAAATATATGCAAGAAAAAGTTCAAGCACAATTGAATAGATTGGTTGGTGCAGGTAAATATGTTGCAACGGTTTCAACATTCTTAAAGCAAGCACCGGTTGAAAAATTTACGATTGAATATGATCCGACAAGAAAAACTGCTGTGAATGAGCAAACATTCTCTGAAGGTTTAGGAGATCAAACTCAAGATGTTAATAAAAATACAAATGCAGTGAGTGTTTATCTTCCAAACGGTTTGCCTGCAGGTAGTTCAGATTCTTCTCAAAACAGAAGTTATTCAAGAACTGCTAAAGAAACTCAATTTGGAGTTACCAAGGTTCAAACGAATGAATACATGTCAGCAGGTGTATTGGAAGAAATCTCAATTGCTGTGACATTAGAGAAAGACGCTCTTCCGGCTGAATTGACTCTTGAAGAATTAAAAGAGTTGGTAGCACACGCTGCAAGTCCGAAAGCTGAGCCTGATAATGTTACTATTGCGTTTGCAGAAACTCTTGATCCGTTTATGGCAGGTGATAAAAATGTTAAAGCTCCGATTAAAGCTGAGCATGGAAATCCTTGGTGGTTGGCGGTAGTATTACTATTGTTCGGATTAATCTTTGGTCACAAAGCTTTAACTCAAAAAATTAATGCAGCAAAAGCAGCTCAAGAAGAAGAAATCTTAAGATTAAGAGAGCAAAATGAGGCTCAAGAACGTCAAATTAAAGATTTAAGTTCAAATGCTGCTGATATGATTGCTAAACAGTCACAATTACAACAAGGTTTGTTGGAACAACAAAACAGGCCTGCAATCAGAACTTCAGGTGCCGAAATCAGAGATGCTTTAAGAGAGTTAAAACGTGAGTTTGAAGGTATAGATGATTCTGAAGCAGGAGAAAGAATCCGTAGTTGGATTGAACAATAAATAAAAAATCGTCGTTTATTTTTGTATTTATCTTGGTTAAAAGTTTAAAATCATTAATATATATGAGGTTGAAACTTTTCTTTAAGTATATAATACAATAGGGTTACTTATAACTCAGATAAGGGAAGGATATTTAAATGGCAGTAGAAGGGTTTGATTATAAAGCGTTTGCCGAATCCATGGCTGAGCAGGCTAAGGAACTTGTTCCTGCTGATTTGAAAGATAATGAAAAAGCATATATTGTAAAGACATTAGGAAACTTTACTCATTTGGCCGGTGAAGCCTTATATAATGATGAACAGTTAAATTTAACCCCTGAACAAGCTGTTTTTGTAACCCAGATTATTGCAGAATGGTCTTTTCATAAGTCAATTGACTTGATTCATTCCGGAATATTGCCTCAATATTGGGATGGAATTATGCAAAAGATTGCATTTACGATTTTTGAAATAGCAAAACAAGCCATTATAAGAAATATCCCTCAAGAGCAATTATTGCAAGCTGTAGAAGTGCACGTAGTAAAAGTTTATAAAGAAAGTATTGATGAGCTTCAGAAGAAAGGTGTTATTGATGATGAAATCAAGGCCAGAGCTGAATCTCAGTCAAATATAGATACTATGGCACAACAAGCTCAAGCTGAACAAATGCGTAAACAACAAGAGATGGCTGAACAATCGGTTAGAAATGCAGAAGAATCTCAAAGGCGAAGGGAAGAGCAACGGGCTAAAAGAGATGCAGAAAAATCTGCAGCCAGAGGTGTTAAGGTTGATACATCTCAGATGATAACAAATAAGCAAATGAAATTAATGTCATTGGCATTAGTTTTAAAAGTTTTATCTCAAGATAAAGTTACAACAATTTTGAATAAATTCAATTCTAATGATTCACTGGCGATTTCTCAATATATGAATATGGCGAATTTGGAATCTCAGCTTGACGGTGATTTGATTTCTGATTGTTTGAAAGACATGCGGGGTGTTTTGCCGATAAAAAAAGTTTTAACTAAGGAAAATATAATATCAGATTTGATGACTTTGTATGCTACTCAATCACGAGATAGTATAGAAAGGTTATTAAAAAAAGAACGTTCGTTGGTAAAACGCTTTGTTACTAAAGCTTATGATGGCGAGTATGGTGAAATGCCTTTGAAGGTTGCGGGGATAATTACCGAATACCTTGAAGAAAATGTGTAAAGAAAATGATAATTAAGAAGAATAAACAAAAATTTACTGATATAAAAGAAAAAGTTTCGTTACCTGAAGAAAAATTTGATAACGTCAAACCTGAGGTTGTTGAAAGTTCTTCAGAAATTAAATCTGAAGTAGTTTCGCAAAAGGTTGAATTCGCGCTTCAACCTCCTGAAATAGATTTGTTTGATATTGAAAACGTAGATTTTACTCAACGACAAGAGCGCAGACGAGGTTCTCGCAGAAGAGGTTACAGAAGAGTTGATGATAGGAATTTAGTTTCAAGAGCTCAAGAAGAATCTGAAAATATCAAAAAATCGGCTTTTGAAGAAGGATACCGTTTAGGGTTAGAAAAGGCAACTGCTGATGTTGAGAAATTAAAAGCTGAACTAAGTAAGTTTATGAATGCTCGAAAAGATGTTTTTGAGTATATTGCTCCTGATATCATGGAGATTAGTGTTGATATTGCAAAAACTATTATAAAAAAAGAGTTGGAATCTGATCCTCAGGTTATAATAAATACAATTGTGGATGTATTAAAAACAGTTTCCAAAAATGAACCAAAGGTTGTAATCAGAGTTAATCCTCAATCGGTTCAATTTATTAAAGATAATATTCCGAATATAACTTATCAATATGGAATAGATTCGAAAATAAATATTGTGTCAGATCCGTCAATTGAAGAAGGCGGTTGTGTTTTTCAAACTAACAACGGAATCGTCGATGCATCAATTG
>JAFQNY010000111.1 GCA_017395765.1 bacterium | reverse complement strand
ATATGTCATTTAAATTTATAGCTAATTCAGAAATTGCATTTTGGATTTGAGTTTCTGTAAATAAAACTTTTAAGTCGGATTCTTTTATTTTTTCCATAATACAAACTCCTTAATTATATAATTTCAATAACGTGTGTAGGTTTCTTGGTTACGCCGATTTTATTGCTTAAACCAACTCCTGCAACCCATAATATTTCTTCATTATCGGTTAAAATCCAAAGACTGTCCCTGTTGTGTCGAGGGACACCTTTTGAGTTTAAGTATTTTTTTAATTTCATTGTGCCTTTCATTCCAAAAGGATTTATAACGTCACCGTCTTTTCTGTGGCGAAGTGTTAAAGGCATTTTTATTGAAGAAAGGTCCGTATAAACAAAATTGGCGGTTGATTCCGGAAAAATAAAAACTTTCTCTTCTTCATAAGGTTTTATTATTAAAGTTTTTGTTCCAATCTTGTATTCTCCTTCAGAATCAATGACAATTTCTTTATCTATATGTTTACTTAGTTCTGAAGCTTTCATTTTAGGTATTGTTTCAATATGTCTATTGTCGGCATATAACCATTTTGCTGTTGCAAGTGAAAGTGTAGAACCATTTTTTTTATCGATGCTTTGTTCGATAAAGTCATAAATTTCTTTTATTTTTTTATAATCATAATCCAAATCGATATTTTGTATAAATTCATGAAGAATTCTCATTTTTACCGGAGTTGAAAGTTTTTTGTATTCTTCTGTTTTTAGACGATCTTCATCAAACAGCTTATATTTTATAGTTGTCAAATACTCTTCAATAATGGCATTTTCACTAATTGCAATTTCTGCTAAAGAATTTAATGCCTCTTTGATGTTAGGATTAATTTTCTCCAATGCGGGTATAATGTTTAATCTAAGATAATTTCGGCTGTATTTGATGTCTAAGTTAGAAGAATCATTGTTTGGAGCAAGGTTGTTTATATTGCAGTACTCTAAAATTTCTTTTCTGCTAATCTTAAGTAATGGTCTGTAGAATAAATTTCTTTTTTCTGAAATTCCTTTTAATCCAAAAAGCCCTGTTCCTTTGATAGTTCTGTAAAGGACTGTTTCTGCATTATCATCTTTATTGTGTGCCGTAAAAACAGCTTCAGCGTCATAATTCTCCAGAGCTTCTTCAAAAAAATCATAACGAGCTATTCGAGCTTCGTTTTCTGTTTTTTTTAGACCTGTTGGGGCGATTTTCGTAAAGAATTCGAACCCTTTACTTGTTGCATAGATTTTAGCAACCTCTTGTTCTTTCAAAGACTCTTCGCCTCTCCAATTATGGTTAAAGTGTGCAGCTATAATTGTCATATCAGAAAAAGTTTCATCGTTTTTTAGCTTTGATAATATATCTAACAAACACATCGAATCATAGCCACCGGAAAAACCAACAATTATGGTTTTATCTTCGAGGTGATGTTTCTTTATAAAATCGGCCACTTTCTTTAACACAAGCATTAATCCTTTATACTTCTTATGCCATGTCTTATTTCAACAGCATCAACTCCTAATGTCTCGAGAACTTTCATAGCCAGAGAGTCGGGTTCATTAGTAATAGCTGTCAGTAAATCAACAGCTTCGATTTTTTGTTTGTTATTGTTTTTTGCACTTAACCAAGCTTTTTCCAAAACTTTTTTTGCTCTTTTTGTGAAAGTAATTTCTTTATCAAAGTATTCGTTTCCGTAGCCAACAAGAGTTTCAACCACGTTTCGAGCATCTTTGATAGTAATTTCTAAATTGTTTAGTACTTCTGAGGCTACACTTGAACCTTCTCCAAGAATACCAAGTAAGAACATCTCTGTTCCGACCGTGTTTCGTCCGATTCTGCGAGCTTCTTCTTTCGCAAGTTTCATAATAAGCAAAGATTCAGGCATTTGTTTTTCTATAGGTTTAAGAATCTCTGAGCTTAAGTTTTCTTCATTTATATTAAATGATTTGATTATTTCATAAGCCAAGCCTTTTTTTAATTTTAAAAGACTTAATATTATGTGTTCGGGGGTGATTTCGCTTGATCCTAATTCCTTTGCTGTTTGAATAGCTAAATTCATCATCATAAAAGCATTAGGTGTGAAAATTATCTTTTTGCCTTCAAATTCAGATTGTCTGTTTTTAATTTTAGAAAGTTTGTTTTCAAATCCTGATTCGTTAATTCCGTATTTTGCCAATGTTTCGATAATGTTAGAATTGGAAGATTCTAATATTGAGGCAATAATTTGTTCTGTACCAAGTATTTCATACCCTGAGGTCGATAATTTTGAAACCGCTTTATCTAGGACTTCATTTAAAGCCTCACCTTCATACATAGATTCAAAACTTGCATTTTTTTCGTCTTCGTCTTCGCTTTCAGGATGTTCTAAACGCTTAATTTTTCTTTCAACAAGTTTTGTAAGGATTTCTTTGGAGTTGTTAATATCAAAACCAAATGTTTTTAAAATATTTTGAGAAGTTTCGTTTTTTGTTATTACCGATAAAAATAAATGTTCAAATAATATGTTTTGATTCCCTGATTTTGATGCCAAGTCAAGAGTTTGTTTCAAAATTTCTTTAACTTCATTGTTAAATCTAATGTTTTGTGAATTTTGAGTGCCTTGAGATTTTTTTATAGAAATTTCGTTTTTTAAACCTTCCGGTGTGATATTATACATTCTGAATAACTTTAAAGACACTCCCTTTGCTTCACTAACCAAAGCTAAAAGTAAATGTTCAGGACAAACTTCAGCGCATCCAAGCTCAATCGCAAAGCGCTGAGCTTCACTAACCGCATTTATTGCTTTTTCAGTAAATCTTTCGAACATAAATATCCCAAATTTATTCTACATCATCAGCTAATGTTTCAATGTATTCACAAACTCTGTTGAATTCGTCTTCATCTTCTATGTTTATAAAGTAAGCGTCTTCACCTTCTTCAACATACTCTAAAACGATTAATTCAGGATCTTCTTCATCAGCATTTTCAACCGGAAGTAACATTGCGTATGTCTTTCCTTCATAATCAACTACATCGTAAACTTCACATTTTGTGATTTCACCGTTTTCATCAGCAAGTTCTACAAAATTTTCTTCTAAATGTTCATTCATAATCTATTTCCCCAAATACTGTTCTAATATAACACAAGCACTTTCCATATCCACTAAGCCTTTGTCTTTTTTAAAATTAATCTTTCTGTTTTTTAACCTTTCTTCCGCTTCTTCGGAAGTAAGTCTTTCATCTTCGTATATTATATCAAAACCAAGAATTTTTTGCGAGAAGTTTATGCAATCTTGAGCTTGCCCGCCGACAGACCCGTCCATATTTATAGGAAGTCCTACAACAATTTTGTCAACTCTATTTTCTTTAGCTATAGATATAATTTTTTCAATAGCCTTATCTTCCGGATTTCTTTCGATATAAGAATGTGGTGTTGCTATGACTTTAAGAAAATCACTAAGAGCAATTCCTATTCTTTTTGTTCCGACATCCAGTGCCATAATTTTATGCATTATCTACCCACCTAGATTCTATGCTTGAGATTATCATGTCCAGTTGTAAAAGTTCGAAATCTTCGTTTGTATTTGTTAATTTTTTTTCGAAAAGGTTTTTTGATTTTCTTTGGTTTTTAAGTAAATATCTTTTGCTTATGAAATATTCATAGATGCTTTTTCTCAATATGTTTGTTAAAAACGAGTAATTTGAACCAAGAGAATAGAATAATTCAGCATTTTCTTTGTCATTTTTTATATGTCGCAAATAAGCTGCAATATTAAACGAAATTAAGTGATAAGCAAGTTCTTTTGTTGTAAAAATCTTATCATAGTTGTCTGCAATAAATTTATCTAAGTCAAGATTAAAATGACTATCTCTTAATTGGTTTGATAAATTATTTATAAAATCATTGAATTCAGATGATGTTATTTCGTCATAAAACCAACCTTGAACAAGATCGCTTAAGCATAGCTTATCAACATCTTTTTGGTTTAATTCTTTTTTCTCATATGGTAACTCGGGTTTTTTAGCTTCAATATCTAATAGAATACTTTCCCAGCATATGTACTCGTATGGTAATAATTCGTTATTATCATATGAAGTTTGAATTGCTTGATTTATAAAATATTTTGCAATTTCAGGTTCTATTTCGTATTTTTCTTGATAGTTATAGAATTTATCAACGATTTTATAAAAATCTCTTTCTTGCATAGAATTGAACCCAAAAGCATCTAAAACACCAAATCTTGTACTTAATACTACAGCTAAGAATTGTAATGTTTTGTTAGCTCTAATACGAGAAAATATTATAGCAAGATTGCCGTGTCCGTCCGGAAATGAAATATATGTTTTGTATGGTTTAGATTCTTTTAAAATTTCTTTGTAAAATTCTTTAGTGTTATCAACCCTGATTCCGGATAATTTTAGAGTTGAAATTGCTTTATTAATTGAAGTTAAGTTTGATTCATCCTTGAGTAATTTTTTATGCTTTTCGAGTGCATGAAAGGCTAATTGTGATTTTGTATTTGCTAATACTTCTAAAGCAGTATTTCCGACTTCTGAGCCTGCGTAATACAAATAGGCAGGGATTACAATGTTAGCTAAGGCGTCATTTGCGTAATCTTCCTCTAGGGATTTAATAAGGATAATTTTATCATCGTCATTGAGAGCATTTAAAAAATCCATAAAATCAATTTGTGCCTCCGGATTCATGATTGCATTATCCAAAAGCTCTTTAGTTTCTTGGTTTATCAGTTCATTAAATTTTTCAAAATATTCACTAATAACTTCATAATCAATTTTATTTCCAAGGTCTTTTAGCATATTGAACGCTATTATTTTAATATTATCACCGTATTCCGGAGATTTGATAACATTCCATAAATTATCATTTAGCTTTTCTTTTTCTATAATTTCAGTTAATAACCAACAAATCAGAAGGGTTTTATGTTCATTTGCGTTGTTTAATTCTCTGATTAATATGTCAAACATGCACTCTTTATCTTCGATGTTTTTTAAATCTGTCAATAAAGATGGGTCCGGCATTGTTGAACCGCTTAAAGCTCTCAATGTAGCTAAAATTTCAGCTTTGATTTGTAGTTTATTCATTTTATCCCTCTGATAATTGTTTAATATAAATATCTCTTCTTATTTTAAGATTGTACTCTAAATTTTACTTATACGCAATAAATTTTTAAGTTATCTTAATGCCTCGAGAGCTGCAATTTTCATAACATTAAAATCCGGTGTTTTACCGGTCCATATTTCAATAGCTTTTTGAGCTTGATATATTAACATATCCAAACCGCTAATTGTTTTTAAACCTCTTTTTTCGCACTCTTTTATTAAAATAGTTTTGATAGGATTGTACACAATATCATAAATAATTGTATCTGAGTTTAATTGTTCTATATCCGAATGCTCTAAAGGCATTTGATCCGCCATGTACCCCTTCATTCCTATTGGAGTTGCATTTACTATGATTGCAGACTCTTTCAAACTTCTGATATTTTGTATTTGGTAAACATTAAAATTTATATTTGGAAACTTGGCTCTGACATAGTCAAGGGTTTGTCTTGAATTTATAATATTTCTTGTATAAAAGTCTATTTGTTTTACATTTTTTTCAGCAAGTCCGACTACAGCAGCTCTTGAAGCCCCTCCCGTTCCAAGAATGCTTGCAGTTTTTCCTGCTAGGCTTATATCATTTGGTATTGCGGCTTTGAATCCGTAAATATCTGTATTATATCCTATAAAAGACTT
>JAFQNY010000110.1 GCA_017395765.1 bacterium | reverse complement strand
GTCATTGATCCAAATGCGGTGAGTATTATCTCTGCATCTTCCGTGTTGAATTCTTCAAAGCTTGTTTCGTTCTTTTTGATAACTTCAAATTTTTTAAAAATATCATATATATGTTGAATATGTTTTTGTTCATTCGGGCCGACAGAATAAATAGCCTTACCTTCTCTGCCTTTAGCTCCGGTTAAAGCCCAAGATGATACGTCAACTTCCGGATAAGGGTTTTTACCTATGCAAGCAGGTTCCATCATTTGACCAAGCAATCCGTCTGCAAGCATAATAACAGGGTTTCGGTATTTTTGTGCCAGATAAAATGCCCTGTACATATAATCAATACATTCTTGAACGGTAGACGGTGCTAATACTATAACTTTATAATCACCATTTCCGCCCCCGTAAACTGATTGATTATAATCGCCTTGTGCCGGATAAATGTATCCAAGCCCCGGACCGGCTCTCATTACGTTGACTAAAACAACGGGTAATTCATCTCCGCAAGCATATGATATTGCTTCTTGCATTAATGCTACCGCACAAGAAGATGACGTTGTCATTGCTTTTACTCCGGTTGCACTAGCTCCGATAACCATGTTGATTGCGGCAAGTTCACTTTCTGCACAGACATAGGCTCTTCCCAATTCTTGCATTTTACCGCTCAAATATTCGCCGATTTCTGTTTGCGGAGTTATCGGATATCCGAAATAACATTGTAATCCGGCATTTATTGCTGCTTGTGCTATAGCATAATTACCTTTTATTAAAACTTTTTCATTTTTTTCTGACATAGTTACTCCTAAATATTTGAAAAACTAATCTTTATAAACTTCGATAGCGATGTCAGGGCATCTTTTTGCACACATAGCACAACCTAAACATTCGTTATTCTTGTCGTCAAACTCTACAAGATAGTCTCCGAGCCGATTAGTGACGGACGATTTCTTTATAAGCCCTTTAGGACATACATTTAAACATAAATAACATGATTTACATCTCGAATTGTTAACTTTTATTAAGCTCATACTTAACTCCCTTTACATGAAAAAGTATAGCACTAACAAGCATTTCAGCCACTAATTGTAAAGTTTTGTAAAAATATGGTTCAAAACGCGTTAGTAAAAAAAAGTGTGTGGAATTTAAAAAATATAGGACAAGCAAGGATGCGTCAGAAGGACGTAAAGGCCAGAAAGGAGTATTAAAATGGCACTTACAATTAACACAAACATCTCGGCGTTAGTAGCACGCGGAAACTTAACAAAAGCTACAACAAACTTAAATTCAGCGATTGAAAGAATGACTACCGGTTACAAAATTAACCACGCTAGTGACAACGCTGCAGGTTTTTCTATTGCAAGAAATTGGGAAACCCAATTAGGTTCATTAGATGTTGCAGCTGATAACGCAGCTACCGGTGCAGACATGTTAACAACATTAGAAGATACTTATACATTGGTAACTTCACACTTACAACGTGTTAGAGACTTGACAGAACAGGCTTCAAACGGTACGTATGGTTCTCAATCTTTAAGAGCAATTAAATCAGAAATTACAGCAAGACTTCAAGAAATTGACCGTATTTCTGCAAACTGTGAATTTAACGGTTTGAAAATGATGGATGGTACAATGAAAGAAGATATTGCCATTCAAGTTGGTTTATATGGTGACGATGATTCAAGAATTACATTAAGTAAGGATTTATTCTTGGCAAGTGATGTAAAAACTTTATTTGGTGGTTCTGATGAATTAGAAGATATTGCTGAAGATTGCTCTGGTGTAACAGATACTGCAGTAGTTGGTAATCAAGAGCAAATGTTAGCTAAAATTGATAGCGTAATTAATGCTATTTCAAGTCGTGTAACTACATTAGGTGCGGCTCAAAACAGAATCGATTCAGCTACAGAATCAATTGCAGTGCAAACTGAAAACCTCACATCATCATTATCTACATTAAGAGATGCTGATATTGCTGAAGAATCTTCAAACTTTATTCAAGCACAAATTCTTCAACAAGCTGCTGCTACATTGTTATCAACAGCAAACCAAACTCCAAGTATTGCTTTAAACCTTCTATAATAAGGTTTAACAATCTTGAGATGTTATTAAATGACTCAGGAATATACATTTATTCCAAAATAGTTCTAGCCGAGACATTGTCTCGGCTTTATTTTTTGCAAAAAAAAAAGGATTCTTTTTTTTAATACAGAATCCTGATGGTCAATACGCTCGTTAAGCGCATTCTCCGTCTTAATTACTCGTGTTTTTCTCCTCGCCTAAGGGTAGCCCCTTAATCCTCTCCATTTACATATTTCGGACTATTTGATATCTCCAAGTTAATTAAAGTTGGAAACATCTGTCCCCAATCTCGCTAATCCAATAGCGCCTCAAGTAGTCGAGCATTTTTATCCGCTAAACCGGATTTGCGTACTTGACTTCTTGTAATATAGCTTCTTAAAGCTTCTCTGATTAATTCTGATCTAGAGCGGCTTTCTAAATCCGCAACTTCGTCAATTTTACCTAAAAAACTTTCAGGCATTGAAATTAATACTCTTGCCATGATGGACTCCTTATACTCTATATTATTTCTTTACGTGTTGTATATATATAAAGTATTTCTGTTTAAAATAATTGCTTAAATTAATATAAATTGTAAAGATTTTGTTACAATTGATATTTTGTTAAATATCTTTTCTATAAAAAATTCCGTTAAAATTCAGCTCGCAAACCTCTTCGTAAACTTTCTTTCTTGCGCCTGCAAGTGTTGCAGCTGTTGAGGTAAGTATCATGTTTGGACCGTATGAAGTTAAATATTCCAAGTATTTGTTTTTTGTTACATTATTGTAAAAGACTATGTCTGTTTCCGAATCAAGGTTGTCATATCCTTCAATAGTGCTGTTATTCTCTCTGTTTTTTGAATGAAGCGTTACTGAAACTGAATACTGTTCTTTAAGTCTGATACAGTTTGTTTCGTCACTAAAGGAGCCTATTATGCAAGAATTCATCAAGTCGTAAATGTTTTCGTCAATAGTTTTCAAAATAGCGTAACAATCAGAATCTTGCATGAAGGATTCGAATCCCAGTACATAAATCATTCCGTCTGTTGTTAAAATACCGTTTATACCAAGAATTCCTAAATAAGGGTTACCTTCTTGTTGTAAGAGTTCTAGTGTCGGATAAACTGCTTTATCTAAAAGGTATAATTCATCATCCAAAGATAGTTTGTAATTAGGAGTGCTTGCACCCATTCCTGTAGTGAGTTGTCCGCCTTCACCTTCCAAAGAGTGTTTGTGAATGATTGAAGAACCTATAGGAAGGGCTTTGAAACCATCCGTGATTGTGTAGAAAACAAACGGAGTACCCCATATATAGTCTTCAATTAAAACTTTTTGATTTTTTTCAGCAAATAAAGAATCCAGTATTGCACGAGGATTCATTGTTTGATTTAAAATAACCGCACTTTGCGGAGCGTTTGTTTTAATTACGTAAGGTTGTTTAAGGTTTTTTATATAATCTGCGACCATGTTCTGTTTTTCAAATATTCCAAATCTGGGAGTCGGAATGTGTAATTTATACAAGGTCTTTTTAGCTAAAGTTTTGTCAAAAACTAATCTGGCTGCATTTTTGGAGGGTGCAAAAATTTCAAGTCCATTATTAGAGAAAATTTCTGCAATATTCGCTTTTAAAGCTTCTTGAGAAACAGGTATGGTCAAGTCTATTGCATTTTCTAATGCAAATTCCAATAATTCATTAACCGAAGTATCTCTAATATCAACGCAGGTTGCAAAATCCTTTATTAATTCACTGCCTGAGGCAACAAAAACTTCATAGTCTTTAGAAAAATATTTAGCCAAAGCATATTCTGTTGCTGTATTACCAATTATTAAAACCTTCTTTTTCATAAAATTTAGTATATCATAAATTTAATTTGTAGTATAATCTCTTTATACAGAAATATTTTGGAGAGATAATATGAAGACTCAATTAGAAAATATCTATATGTCAGCTAAAGCTGATTTGGACAAAGCTCAATCGATAAATGAAATAGACGAAATCAGGCTTAAATATTTAAGTCGTAAAGGCGAATTTAATTCTATAAAAAAAGGTTTAAAAGATTTATCTGATGAAGATAAGAGAACAGTCGGTGCGTTTGCTAATAAAATAACCGAAGAACTTGAATCATTATTGAAGGAAAAACATGACCTTTTTTATAAAAAAGAGTTGGATGAACAGTTGCAAAAAGAAAGAATTGATATAACTTTAACAGGTAAATCGATTCCATATGGTAAAGTTCATCCGTTAACTCAAACAACCAATGAGATTGTTTCAATATTTCAAAATTTAGGTTTTTCAGTTGTAGATTCAAGCTTATCTCCTGAAGTTGAAACAGAGTATTATAATTTCGATTTATTAAATGTTCCGAAAGATCATCCTGCAAGAGATGTCCAAGATACTTTTTATGCAAATATAGCAAGTAATGTGGTTTTAAGAAGTCAAACTTCCGGAGCTCAAATTCACGTAATGGAAAATCAAAAACCTCCTATTAAGGTTATTGCGCCGGGAAGAGTTTATAGAAATGAGAATGTGAATGCTCGTAAAAACAATTTCTTCCATCAAATAGAAGGTCTTTATGTAGATAAAGATATAACATTTGGTGATTTAAAAGGTGTTTTGAATGAATTCATCAGATTATATTTTGGCTCATCAAGACCAACCAGATTCAGAAGCAGTTTCTTTCCGTTTACAGAGCCGTCAGCAGAGGTTGACGTTCAGTGTATAATGTGCCAAGGTAAAGGTTGCAGAACTTGCAGCGGTACCGGTTGGTTAGAAGTTCTTGGCTGCGGTATGGTTGACGTAAATGTTTTAAGAGATGTCGGGATTGATCCGGATGTTTATTCCGGTTTTGCCTTCGGAATGGGT
>JAFQNY010000109.1 GCA_017395765.1 bacterium | reverse complement strand
CCCCGCTACCATAGGTTATTACGGATACAGTATCATAGTTATCTTGTAATGGCATATATTCTCTGCCGATTAATTTACCGTCGCCGGAGAAAAATGCAATAGGTGCAACATCAATATTAGGAGATATCGTAACAAGAGGAGTTCTTTCTATAATTATAATTTGCAATCTTGCAGGAAACCAAAATCTTCTTATATAAACATTTTGAATAGGCTCCAGTTGTGTAATGCTACGCTTTATATCATCAGTTTTTACCAGAAATATTAATTGTTGCGGCACTTGATTTCGTCTTAGTGCCGATAATATTTTTTGAGAAGGTACAATCTTATTATTAAGGATTTCTAATGATGGGTTGTTAAGGTTATCAAATGCATTAGCAGGTAATCTCCATTGAGGCATTTTTAGGATTAAATAGATTAGCAAGGCTATAAATACTATCAAAAAAAGTTTTGAAAAAGTCAGAATTCTTGCCCATCTACGTTGAGTTTGACGAACTTTTCGTTGCATTTGAGCTCGTTTAAGTCGTCTGTTTTGATTGTATTTAGGCTTTAATCTATTTTCATTTGCCATTATTTATTTAAACCTGCACTTTTGAGTATCATTTCTACTAATTGGTTATAACTTATACCACAAGCTTCGGCTTGGGCAGGCAAATCACTTGTATCTGTCATTCCCGGATTAGTATTAATTTCTAAAATATATGGTACGTCATCAACAATTAAAAAGTCAACTCGTGATACTCCAGAACAACCGCAAACTTTAAAAGCTTTAATAGCATTTGCTTTAACTTTTTCGGTCATTTCTTCTGTTAATTCTGCAGGAAGAATAAATTCAGTCATTCCTTTTGTGTATTTGGCTTCGTAATCATACCATTCATTTTTAGGTCTTAATTCAAGAATTTCTGTTGCAAAAGTTCTATTATTATTTTCTAAAACCCCTACGGTTGCAGCAATTCCAACTAAGTATTCTTCAATAAGAATCTCAGAATTATATTTGCGAGCTTCTTCAACTGCTTTAATTAATTCAGCTTCGTTATTTACTTTACTCATCCCAAAGCTTGAACCCTCTGATACAGGTTTTATCATTAGCGGAAAATGTAAATCTTTAACTTTTTCGGTCGGATCTTCGTTTTCAAGTAAATAAACCGAGGTTATAAGAGGAAGTCCTGCTGTTGACATAACTTTTTTTGTATATTCTTTATTCATACAAATTGAACTAGCCATAACTCCGCATCCGGTGTAAGGTATTTTTAGAATTTCTAAAACTCCTTGTATGCATCCGTCTTCTCCAAATTTGCCATGAAGAGTGTTATAGGCATATTCAAAACCTTTTAAATTGTTCATAATGTCAGGTGTAACATCAACTATTTCAGCATTATGGTAGCCTAATTCGTGAAGTGCTTTTAAAACATTATTGCCGGAACGGAGTGAAATTTCTCTTTCTGATGACATTCCACCGCAAAGTACAGCTATTTTTGAATCTTTTTGTATAATATTTTGCATAATTCGTCCTCTTTTTTAGTTTTATCCCCTATAAAAATTATCTCAGGTTGTAGTTCAATTGTAAATGTTTCTTTAACTGCATTATACATTTTTACCATTAATTCTAAAATGTCTTCAGAAGAGGCCGTTCCTTTATTTACAATGAAGTTTGCGTGTTTGTTCCATACTTTTACATTTTCTTCTTCAAAAGTCTTAACACCGGCTTTATCTAAAAGTCTTCCTGCAGAATCATTAGGAGGGTTCTTAAAAACGCTTCCGGCATTTGGGT
>JAFQNY010000108.1 GCA_017395765.1 bacterium | reverse complement strand
TATAAACTTGCAATAGGAATTCATAATTGTAAATTTACTAATAATATAGTATAATATACGCAAAAAAATTTTTGTTCAGGTTTTTATTAGAATATAAAAAAAGTACATATATAAAAAGAGGTTTTTTTAAAAATGAAAAAGATACTTATTACATCAGCACTAATTACTGCGGGCGTGCTTTCTCTAACAAATATATCACTTGCTCCGCAAAACATTGACTTTGATTTAAAAACAATGAGCGCAATCACTTTAGGTTATGACAAATCTATGAGCGAAAAAACAATCAAAGCCGCTGTCATAGACAGTTATTTCAGAAATGTTTGTAAAAACGGAAAAATCATCAGATGGAATAAGAATTCATTACCGTTAAGAGTTTATATACAAGACTCTGCAGATGTACCGGAATACTACAGAGAAGTTGTAATCACAGCTTACCAAGCTTGGCAAAGAGCCAGTGAAGGTATTGTCAGATTTGAATTTGTAGAATCTGCTAACGATGCTGATATGAAGTGTTATTTCAAAACTACAGATAACACTAACTCTATCGGTTCTCATTCATTTTCTGTTAACGGAAACACTATAACAGACTCTGTTATCATTTTTAATAAAACAGACAATAAAGGACATAGCCACGATTCTAAGCAATTATTCTCATCAGCATTGCAAGAAATAGGACACTCAATCGGTTTAACAGGAAAAAGCCCTAGTATTTATGATGTTATGTATCCGATAGGAACTAAATTTAATACAGAAATCACTCCTAGAGATTTAAAAACATTAGCATTACTATATTCTGTTGTACCGGATATAACAAATAAGCCTTTGACCCAAGAAGAAAAAGCTGTTTTATTCACACCAGCAGAAATACTATCAACTTTAAACGTACCTGTTAACGACGATACAAATTTAGATGAAGTTGTAGGCGGAGATATTGCTACTCATTTAGCATTAGCAGAACAATACAGAAAACGTGCAGAATAATCAAAAGCTGCAAAAGAATATCAAATTGTTGCACAAATGAAAACCGACCGAAGAAGCAAATCTGAAGTTTACTATGAAGTAGCTGTAATGTATTTGGATGCGGAAGAATATGACAACGCAAAAAGTTGCGCAGATATTGCTTGGGCAACTGACGAAAATGATTTAACAATCACTCTTCCTCCTCTAATAAATTATTATATGAAACGCTCAAACTCAGCAGTTTCACAATTAGAAGAGATTTTAAAAGAAAATCCGTATAACAAACACGCTTATAAGCTTTTATGCCAAATCTACAGAGATAAGCATCATGAAAACTTATTAAACTCAACAATCAGAAGATATGGCAAAACAGCCGGTGTTATAGATTAATAATATTAATTAAAGTTTAAAAGAGTCGTTTCTTATCCTAAGAGACGACTCTTTTAGTTAATGAAAACATTGTTTTATTATTTATACTCAAAAAGCATAGAAAGGAGCTTAAATAATGAAAACAGACTTAATTTTAAGAGAACCGGAATTATACTTTGACAGTATTCATAATGAATTAAACAATTTTTTAAGAGATACAATTATTAATCCGGCGTTTTCTCATCAATTACAGATGAAAAAGGTTTCAACTTGGCGTCCGGCGGTAGAAATAACCCAATCTGAAAATAACTATAAAGTAAAAGTGCAACTACCGGGCGTTAATAAAGAAGATATTGAAGTAGAACTTGATAACGACTTTATGACAATAACCGCAAAAATTGAAGAAGAAAAAGAAGAAAAAGATCAAAAAGAAAAGAATTTAAAATATCATACTTGTGAATTCAGATATGGTAAATACAAGCGCACAATATCTTTTGATCAACCTATACGTTCAGAAGAAGCAAATGCCGAATATAAAAACGGAGTTCTTGTAATAACACTCCCTAAACAAAAACCAGAAGAAGCTAAAACCCGAAAAATTGAAATCAAATAAGAAAAGGCGAGCACAGCTCGCCTTTTTATCATCTAAATTTTCAACTGAGGCACCGCTGAAAGAAGCGTTTTCGTATAATCTTCTTTTGGATATTTAAAAACCGTACCGGTATAATTCTCTTCTATCAATTCTCCAAAATACATAATTCCGACTTTATCGGCCAAATATTTAATTACATTCATATCGTGAGAAATAAATAAGATAGTCAAATCACGCTTTTGTTTCAAATCTTTTAATAAATTGATAATCTGGGCTTGTATACTGGCATCTAAAGCACTTACCGGCTCATCTGCAACAAGCAACTTAGGCTTCAAAATTAAGGCTCTGGCTATTGCAATACGCTGACGTTGCCCTCCGGAAAACTGATGAGGATAAAGTTCTAAACATGAACTTTGCAAACCGACATCTGCTAACACTTCTTCAATAAGATTATTTTTTTCAGACTTTTTTAATGCCGTATTGATGTCAAGAGGTTCTTTTAATACATCATAAATTTTCATTTTTGGGTTCAAACTTGAATACGGATTCTGAAACACCATCTGAACAAGCTTCGGATAATTTTTCTTAAAACTGTTTTGCTTATCGTAAATATTTTCTCCATTGAAAAAAATCTCACCTGAAGTAATCGGAACTAATTTTGTTATAGCTTTTGCTAATGTTGATTTACCGCAACCTGATTCTCCCGCTAACGCATAAATTTCACCTTCATTAATCTTTAGTGAAACATTTTTAACTGCTTTAACTGTATTTTTTCCACCTTGGTTAATACTCTTATATTCAATTGAAAGATTTTTAGTTTCTAATAATATGGACATAATGATATAGTATCATTTATTTAAAATAAAATGAATACTAATATGGTTAATTATTTTATGATAAAATTTATATGGATATAGGAGGGATTATGTTCGAAAATTTTTTAAAAAAATACATATCAACTAAAAATATCATATTTTTTGTTATTGCAATACTGTTTATAATATTTATTACTAAAATCAAAGATATCGCAATTTTATTCTTTGCAGCCTATGTTATGGCATGCTCACTAAACCCGTTAGTTGATAAATTATCTAAAAAAATAAATCGAACCTTAGCGGCAGGTCTTGTATTATCACTTACCGTTCTGATTTTAGGAGCTTTCTTTATTCCGATTATAGTTATGGCAGGTCATGAAATTAAATCTTTCGTTAACAACATCCCTCAATATATTGAAACAATAAAACTGTTCATAATAAATACACCATTTATAAATAAAACACAATTAGCTCAAATTAACATTGCAGATTTTATATCCTCAACATCAGGTTTCACAACAAAATTTGTTAATCAATCAATTAATATCAGTGTAAACTTTGCCCAAGCAATAATTTACTTCTTAGCAGCATTGATTATTATATATTACTTTATGGCAGATAAAGAAATCGTAAAAAAAACTTACCTCAGCTTATTTCCGACAGAAATGAAAGCAAAAGCAGATGAGATAATAGAATCTATCTCAAAAAAAATAGGCGGGTACGTTGTTGCTCAAATTACAACAATGTCCAGCGTCGGTATTATTATGACAATAGGCTTATTACTCTCCGGAATTGAATATGCGTTACTATTGGGCTTAATAACAGCGGTTTTAGATATTGTACCGGTGGTAGGTCCGGCGTTAGCACTTATTATCTGCCTATTAACGGCATTTAAATCAGGGACTCTTGCAATGATTTTAGTTCTTGTTGTTTTTGCCATTGCACAAGCGGCTGAAAACAATCTATTACGTCCGTTTATCTTTAGCAAATTTTTAGATTTGCATCCGCTAATAATATATTTATTCTTATTTATAACAGCACAGTATTTAGGAGTAGTCGGAGTCATTTTTGCGCCGGCAATAGCGGCAACAGTATGTGTTTTAATACAAGAACTATATATTAAAAGTGTTAATTAAACTATGGAAAACTTCTTATATAAAAAAAACACGTGTACAAATTGCTACAACTTAACAATGGCTTATCCTGCCTGCGAAGCTTTTGCTTTATCATCACTTGGATATCTTTGGCTTAACAAAATTGCAGACGAAACTTCCGGTATAAACTCTCAGCGCATTTATACGGACTCGATATCAGGAATAAGTCAAAATACGAATGCAATCGCATTTTCAATGTCTTTTGATTTTGATTTTATGGGAGTTTTTGAAATCCTAGATAAAAATAACATTTCATTTTATTCTGCGGAACGTAACGAAAATGACCCGTTAATATTTGCAGGAGGCCCTGTTTTGACTACAAATCCTGAGCCTTATAAAAACTTTTTTGATTTTATGATAATAGGAGACGGAGAGCGAGTTTTTAAGGAAGTTCTCTCAGTATTAAAAGAAAACTTCAGCAAAAAGGATTGTTTAACAAAATTAAGTCAATTAAAAGGGATCTACGTTCCAAATATAACGGCTAAAGTCGAAAAAGCAACCGAAGATCTATCTGAAGTAATTTACACACCTATTATTAGTGACAAAAGCTATTTTGCAGATACATTCATCATTGAAGTTTCAAGGGGATGCATGAACAGATGCGCGTTTTGCACGGCATCTTATACAAACCTTCCTTTCAGGCACTATCCGTACGATAAAATCATTGACTCTATTGAATTAGGGCTAAATTATACAAACAAAATAGCCTTACTCGGAGCTCAAATAAGTGCACATCCTGACTTTAACAAAATACTTGAATTTATACGAAACAAAATAAAATCAGGCAAAAATCTTGAATTTGGTATATCGTCATTGAGAACAGATGCAGTAACACCAGAACTAATAGAAACTTTAATTTTAGGAGGACAAAAAACATCTACAATAGCAATCGAAGCCGCCAGTGAACGATTAAGAAAACTTATTAATAAAAATATTAATGAAACACAAATACTTGAAGCAATTAAAATTTCAAGAGAAAACGGATTGAAAGGCTTAAAAATATACTCTATGATTGGAATCCCAACAGAAACATTTGCTGACATAGAAGAATTTATAAGACTTGCAAAAACCATAAAAAAAGAAAACAAAGGTTTCAATATAACATTTTCATTTTCAACTTTTGTTCCAAAACCTCAAACGCCTTTCCAATGGGAAAAAAGAGAAGATTCAAAAAGTTTGGAAAAGAAACAAAAATTTTTAGAAAAAGAACTTGCAAAATTATCAATTGAATCTAAATTTTCAAGTATAAAATGGGATTTTTGGCAAACAGTACTTTCAAGAGGTGATGAAACTCTTACGCCATTACTTACAGAGGTTTACAAGAATGGCGGTAAATTAGGAGCATACAAAGCTGCTGCTAAAAAATTCAATATAAATATTGATAATTACATTAATGAAATAGCCACCAATCAACCTTTAGCCTGGGATTTTCTTGAATTTTACCCTCCTAAGCAACTACTGATTAATGAAAAAGAACGTCTTTATAAACGCTCCTTGTGCTAATTATGATTTTTTATTTCTTTTTTCCAATTAATATAAAAATAGAATGATAAGATTAAATAAACTCCCCACATAATAACTGTAGAGTAAACCTTTGCACCACTCAATAAAACATTTATCCACATTATTAAAGATAAAAAGTTCACAACAGCCCAATAAATCCACTGCTCTGCTGCACGTTTAACAGTTAAATACATTCCTGCAATTGACATAACCATCGTCACACTATCCAAAACAGGGTTTGAACCTTTTAATAATATCAATAATTGCATAACAATTAAGACTAAAATTGAAACAATCAACAAGATTATTAAATTCTCTTTTAAAGGCAATTCTATTTTTACAATATCTTTTTTATTATCTTTTAAATTTTTATTCCACTTGAAATAACCTATTATCTGCATTGGAATGTAATAAGAAGAATACAATAACAAATTACCCCACAGAGCATTTTTTAACGCTAAAAAACAATAAAAACAAGAACCGATAACTCCAAACAAATAACAAATAGGATTACCTTTTCCTGCAATAAAGGTATAAGTGATTCCGCATAAAGCATTTATTGTAGCTGCTAAACTATCATTTTTAACCAAAGAATTTATTAGGACAAACAATAATATCATTGGTAAAGCAAATTTTTCAAAGTTTTTCCAATTGTTGGGTTTAATATTATCCATATTTATGTTATCTAATAAAAAAAGATGAAAGTAAATTCCGAATTTAACAAAAATATTTCATTCAACGGATTTTGGAACAGCAAATGCATAAAAAAGGGATTAGAATTCGCATCTGATTACGGAGCTGTATCTGCTGCCACGACTACGCTTGTGTTTTCTTCTGTTTTAAGACCTTTGGTAATTTCAGCAACACCAAATACTAAACAAGAAAATAAAAAAGCAGTTTCCGCAAAATCCGTAGCATCAGGTATTCTTGAATTTATTATCACCTTAACGCTATCAATCCCCATCGTTGCAGGCTTAAAAAAAATAGAATCCAACCCTGCAAAGTTTTTAAACAAAACCAGCATAAAAAATTATCAAAACAATACAAAGAATTTATCAGAATCAAATGCATATTCTTTAGCAACTCAATTATTTAAACTAGGCATCGGCTTTGCCGTAATAGCTCCTAAAGCAATATTAACATCTTTGGGAATTCCGTTTATTATCGAAAACTTCATGAAAAAAGATACAAAAGAAAATAAAAACAACCAGCAAGAAAACTTAACATTTAAAGGTAAAAACAACGAATTTATACCAAAAACCTTGGCAAAAATTTTAAATAATAAAACTTTACAAGATTTTGCAACAAAACATCAAAACTCAAATTTCCCGCTCCATATCTTTGCACTAAAAGATATCTTAGCAACAGGAGCTTTTATTCATGAAGCAAATAAAAACAAAAAAATAAAAGATGAGCAAAAAAGTTTCCTAACAATAAATTCAATTATTTCAACCGGCTTAAGCTTGATTTCAGGCTACACAATAGACTCTTTAACAGAAAAACAGTCCCAAAACATTATCAATAAAATCAAACAACAAAACGCAAATGATCCAAATTTAGCTAAATACTTAGAGGGATTTAAAATCATAAAACCAATCCTAATATTGGCAGTTGTTTATTACACAATAATTCCGTTTTTATCAACTCTATGGACAGAAAAAATAAAGAATTTAACCTCAAAAAACGAATCTTGATTAATTAAACGGCTTTAAAGCATTAATTAATCTTCTATACTTAAGCCTTCGCTTTCAGCTGCAATTTCTATCATCCTGTAAGATAGATAAGCACCTAAAGCAACCGCTTTTAAGTCAATTCCTTCATCATACTTGGCTACTTCTAAAATAGCAGTATTTATTTCAGGGTTTTCTTCTTTTAAATACTGAACCATATTTTTTCTCCAAGACTGCATATCTTGGAATACTTCACCAAATATTTCTGTAGAAACTTCTTCTGTAATGATCGGTAACATG
>JAFQNY010000107.1 GCA_017395765.1 bacterium | reverse complement strand
TTTCTTAACCATCTTACATCTTACAATTTTTTTACCAACCGCAGAAATCACAATATCTGCGGTTTTTATTTTTTCTTCTAAATATTTTGTATAAGAATGACAAGATGTTACGGTAGCATTTCTCCTTAATAACAATTGCGCCATAGGCTTTCCGACAATATTAGAACGCCCGATTACCACAGCCTCCGCCCCCTCTACCGGAATATTGTATTCATCTAAAAGCATCATTATGCCTTGCGGGGTTGCAGGATAAAAATAAGGTTCTAAGCCGGTAACTAATCTACCCGCATTTTCAGGTGTAAAACCGTCAACATCTTTTTTAGGAGATATTGCTAATATAACATTATCTTTATTTATGTGTTTCGGCAAAGGCAATTGAACCAAGATACCTGTTACAGTTGAATCTGAGTTTAATTCTTCAATTTTATCTAATAAGTCTTTTTCTGTTACAGATTCAGGAAATTTTACGACTGTTGAGTTTATTCCGACTTTTTCAGCTGCTCGTTGTTTATTACGAACATAAATATGACTGGCTTCGTCATTTCCTACCAAAACCACAACTAAATGAGGTTTTACAGGCATTTTATCTACATTCGTTTTTACTTTATTCAAAATTTTTTCAGCAACTGTTTTTCCATCTAATAACATTAAACATTCTCCTGAGGCAAATTCAATCTAAAATAAAAGTTTTTGATAGCGTCATTGACAGTTTCAGAAACTCTTGATTCCGAACCGACTGCCAATTCATCATCAAAAGGAATTGTACCTAAAATCTCCATATCAAAGTTTTTTGCCATACTAAATATTTCCGTAATATCTTCTGACCCAACCTTATTGATAATTATTCCCATTTGTCCGCCTGCTGCATATTTTGCTGAAAATTCATCAATTCGTTTTACAAGTTTTATTGATTCAACGGTCGGATTGGCTATAATTAAGGCTAAATCAATATTAGTGTCAATAAGTTGATTTAAATATTTCAAGTCAAATTCACAATCAAAAATAACAAAATCATAGCGTTCAATTAGTTTTTGCAATGCATAGTTTAATTGACCTGTAATTGGGCAACGACAATCTTTTGAACCGGTTAACCATGATACTATAATATCAACATTATCTTCTATTGGAATTATAATGTCTTCAATTGCCCATTCAACATACTCTTGCTTAGTCATTTGTTCCGGAATACCTGTTCTATATTCGTGTTTTCCGCTTCTTATTCCGTAAATAGTATTTCTTATATCAAGCCCAAAAGTGTGTCCTAACTCTCCAGCTAAATCATTATCAAACAGCAAAATCGACTTTTCAGGATAACGTTCTCTTAAAACGCTTAAAAAAGCCCGAGTAATTGTTGTTTTTCCGCTTCCGCTTTTTCCTGTTATTGCAATTTTTATAGCCAAACTTCAATCCTCTTTTTAGTCAATTTTAACATAATAAACATTTTAACGCTACAACCATAAATTAAAATTTATATGCTTAATCTTGACTGCGCCGTATATTAATCATATACTTGTAAATATGTGTGAGAGGGGAAATAAATGGAAGAGAACGCATTAAAGAAATTTACGACGGCTAAATTCATTAGCTTTGCAATAGGTTTTTTTGGATTACAATTTGCTTGGCAAATGAGAATAATTTTATCCGGTCCGGTAACTGAAGAGTTAGGAGCATCACCATTCCTATTTGGTTTAATTTGGTTAGCAGGGCCTTTTACAGGGATGGTCGTACAACCACTCATCGGAGCTCTTTCTGATAAAACAAGAACCCCATTCGGCAGAAGACGCCCATACTTATTAGGAGGAGCACTTCTCTCTGCAATTGCACTTTGGGCATTTCCAAACTCTGCAAACATTACAAATTGGCTTAGCTCTATTATGCATATAAACTTCGCACCTTGGGCAGCACTACTTTTTGCGGCGATTATGATTTGGATTTTGGATGCTTGCGTTAATATTGCTCAAGGTCCATACAGAGCCTTGGTGCCGGATGTCGTACCTCAAGAACAACATTCAATTGCAAATTCTTATATTAGCTTGGCAATAGGGCTTGGTTCTGTTGTAGCTGCAGGAGCTGCTCCGTTTTTAAAATGGGCTTTTGGATACCAAATGCCGATAAATGCTCAGTTCATTATGGCAGCACTGGCTTTTTCATTAGGTATGCTTTGGACTTGTATAGCAATAAAAGAAAAGAATACTGCAACTATAGAAACCGAAGAAACAGAGAAATTTGATTTCATAAAATCTCTAAAAGACTTTTTTGCACTTTCTCCTGAAGTAGGAAAAATTTGTTGGATGCAATTTTTCACTTGGATTGGAACTATGTGTATGATGATTTATTTCACACAATATGCCGTCCACACTGTTTTCGGAGTACCTGATTTATCCAAAATAACAGAAGTTGCAAAAGAAGCTTTTGATTCAGCAGTTCTTGCGGGTACAAATTTTTCATCAGTTTGTTTTGCGATATTTAATTTAGTTTGTTTCTTAGTTGCTATTCCTATCGGAATTCTTTCCGTTAAATACGGCAACAAAAAAATCCATATTATTTCGATGTTATCTATGGTTTTAGCTTTTGTAGGAATGGCATTTTCAACAAACCCTAAATTAATTGCTATATTAATGGGGCTCTCCGGAATTGGTTGGGCAAGTATTTGCGCCCTACCTTTTGCGATGTTATCCCAATATATTAAACCTGGCACAGAAGGCTCAGTAATGGGAATTTTTAACATTTTTATTGCAGGTCCTCAAGTATTTGTCTGTACTTTAGTGTCTTGGTTTATTAACAAGTGCATAATCACAACAAACGAAGGTTATACAAACTATCATTGGGAATACTCTTTCTTGATTGGAGCGGTTTGTTTAGTTGCGGCATCAATTATCGCATCTAGAGTTCGAGAAAAATCTGAAATATAGTCAGAAAGGGTAAATGCAAGTGAACAAAAAGAAAATAATGCTAATATACCCGCCTTCTCCTATAATGAACAGAGAAGACCGATGTCAACAACCGACAAAAGAATTGTTGGTAATTCCGCCACTGCCACCTACAGATTTAATGTACTTGGCTGCGGTAGCGGAAAGCTTAGGGTTTGAAGCACAAATAAAAGATTATAGTTTAGGTGGTGATTTTAAAACCGACCTTTTAGATTTTAAACCTGATTATCTTGTAGCCAATATAGCAACTCCGACATTCAAATCGGACATGGAATCTGTTGCCCTTGCAAAATCTACAATACCTAACATCACAACCATTGTAAAAGGTGCGCCGTTTTTGACATATAATACAAATGTAATATATGAAAACCCGTTTATTGATTATGTGATAATAGGAGAACCTGAACTTACATTAAAAGAAATCTTAGAGGGAGCTCCTAACAATGAGATTCTAGGGATCTGCTATAATGAAAACAATCAAAGCATAAAAAATGACAACAGACCTTTTAATGAAGATTTGGACTCTCTTCCGTTTCCTGCCAGACATTTAGTTGACAATACTATATACAAGCGACCTGATAACGGAAAAATTCAAGCAGTTATAAAAGTTTCCAGAGGCTGCCCGTATCATTGCTTCTTTTGCTTAGCCACACCCGTTGCAGGTTCAAAAGTAAGAACTCGTTCTGCAGAAAATATAATAGCTGAAATAAAAGAGTGTGTTGAAAAATATAATATCAAAAATTTCTTATTTTGGTCAGATATATTCAATTTAGATAGAGCTTGGACTATTGATTTATGTAATAAAATTATCGATTCAGGGTTAAAAATCACATGGTCATCAAACTCAAGAGCAAACACAATGGATGATGAATTAGCTTCAATAATGTATAAAGCCGGTTGCAGATTAGTTAGCCTTGGAGTCGAAAGCGGCTCACAAGAAGTCCTTGATAATATAGGCAAAAAGATTACATTAGATCAAATAAGAGAAACCGTACGAATTTTGAAAAAAAATAAAATTAAAGTTTATAATTATTTTGTAATAGGTTTACCTTGGGAAACAGAAGAAACTGTAGAAGAAACTATTCGTTTTGCAATCGAATTAGATAGTAATTTTATAAGTTTTTACACCGCAACACCTCTTCCCGGCACCAAATTTTTTGCATACGCAATGATGAATAAACTTATTGACGGGCAATTAGATTTTAACTCAGCATATTATGTTCCGACAGTTCGCTCTCACAAATTATCAAAAGAGAGAATCTTTGAACTACATAAAAAAGCAGTAAAAAGATTTTATCTGCGTCCGTCATTTATAATTAAAACAGTTCTCGGCTTGAGAAGTTTTACTGAATTCAAAAACTACTTTTTAGCAGGATTGAGTTTATTACTAAAAAAATAAGGTACGAAAGAACTTTCGTACCTTATTTTTTCACTTGATAAAAAGCTATTTTGCTAACTTTTTAATAGCAAGAACAAGTCTTGATTTCTTTCTTGCAGCAGTATTTTTATGTAAAATACCTTTTGAAACAGCTTTATCACAAAGTTTATAAACATATGATATAGCAGAGTTTAAAGCTTCTTTATCAGATTCTGTAGCTAAAGCTAAAGCTTTTTTCACAGCAGTCTTGATTGAAGATTTAAATGCTACGTTTCTTTGTCTGTTTGCTTCTGCAATAAGAACTCTTTTTTTTGCTGACTTAATGTTTGCCATTTTATATTTCCTTTCACTTGTAACAAAGATTAGGATTAATGACGTCCTTTTCTTTGTTTATCACTTGAGGATAGTGAGTACTTTCATTCTAAACTCAACAAAGATAAATGTAAAGAGCTTAATTTTTTCTTATTTCAGTAAGCGTTGGATCAAGTAATCTTCTGCCTACATTCTCAAAATTAATTGAGAATAAAGTTTTAGTACCGTATTTAATCTTTTTCTCAACAATACCTGTTCCATATTTAGCGTGTCTTACTGAATCACCTTGATCAATAGGATCAGAAGAAATTATATCTTCCTGCGAGATTTCAGCATCATAAATAGGAACGGATGTTGCAGAGCTATCTCTTACTTCAAGTTGTTTTGAATTATCCGAATCACTAACTTCTGTTAACGGAGTAAGAATTTCATCTTCAACATCTTCAAAGCCTTCTAACTCAGTCAATTCTTCTAAACCGTCTGCATATTCAATAATTTCATGCTCATCGATTGATAATTCCTCACTATTTAATTCATCGATGAAATCTAAATCCGATTCAGAAATAGAATCGTCTTTCATTGTAGTAAAGACCTTATCAACATCCTCAATTATTGATTTATCCAAATCGTTAACATCCTCTGCTTCGGACTCGTCTTCAATATCTATCAATATTGCATCTGAAGTATCGTCATCATCATCTAATTCAATAATTTCATCAAAACCTTCATCAGAATCCTCATTAAAGGAATTTGGTTGTCCTGCAAAACCTTCTTCAGAATAACCATCTGTATTTATGTCAGAAACAACTTCACCCAAGTCACTTTCGGAAAGCTCATCCTCAAATGTCATTTCAGATTCTTCAAGATTATTCACAGAAGAATCAATTATCTCAGCACGTTCAGAAAGAATATTTTCTGATTCTACACTTAATTCGGCTTCTTCTATATCAACTTGAGAAGAATTTTCTTCAACAAAAACTTCCTCTTCAATCACTGCTTTTTCTTCAGCTGTATCATTTTCTTGACCTTCAAACTCAACAACTTCATCCGCTATCGAATTATCAGAGATTTCTGCGATTTCTTGAGGAACATCAATTAAAGTTTCTTCATTAACCTTTGTATGAAAATCTTCAGTAAAAGCAGGTTCTACCGGAATATTATCTTCTAAATCAGAAACAGAGAGTGTTTCTGAAGGTTGATCTTCGTCGTCAACATCATTACTATCATCTTCAACAGATTCAGTAAATAAATTTGCCGGATTAACGGTTTCTTCTATTTCTTCAGAAACACGTTCAATCAAATCATTAGATTTTTGTTCTATTATCTCTATTGATTCAGATTCTAAAGTTTCTAAATCCTCTTCCGCATGTTCTTCAGAAAATTCTGCAACAACAGTTTGCTCTTCTGCATCATTTAAAATTTCTTCTAAAGCACTGGATTCTTCAGATACAACTTCAGAACCTTCTTGTTCAATAACAGCTTCACCAGTATTTTCATCCTCAGGTAAAGTAATTTCAATCTCTTTATTTGTAATTACAAACGGTAAATTATCCGTAAATTTACCAACATAAAGTAAATTATCTTTGTTCATAGCTTTCAAAAATACAAAATAAGCCTTAAACAATTCATTATTAGCAAGAGAGGATTCTATTACAAAATTGTTAAACAACGATTTTATTTCTTTTAAATACTTAAATTTTGAATGAGTTATAAAAATCGAAAAATAATCTTCATTTGTCAAAACATTTT